>CAYHJH010000113.1:0-3520 GCA_964356605.1 uncultured Anaerolineaceae bacterium | reverse complement strand
GGCCTCAAAGTTTACCGGCAGCCGGACTTCAAAGCGAGTGTTCCCCGGCTCTGAGGTCAGCTTGATGTCGCCGCGATGCAAGTCCACCACGATCCGGTAGGTAGTGTCGAGGCCGAGACCGGTCCCCTTGCCCGGTTCCTTGGTGGTGAAGAAGCGGTCAAAGATCCGCCCCTGAATCTCTTTCGGAATGCCCGACCCAGTGTCATTGACTTCCACCACAACCCAGTCGCCTTCATTGCGGGTGCGCAGCACGATCTCGCCCTTGCTGTCTACGGCGTCCATGGCGTTGTCGATCAGATTGGTCCACACCTGATTTAACTCGCTGCCGTAGCCTTGGATGCGGGGCAGGCCTTCGGCATACTCGCGTCTCACGCTGACGCCCGGCTTCAATTTGCCGCGCATGATCATGAGGGTGTCCTCTAGGCCTCGGTGTATGTCTACCGGCTGGACCGGACCTTGATCCAAATAGGAGTAACCCTTAAGCGCCCTGACCAGCTCCGAGATTCGACCCGCGGCCTGTCCGATCTCGGTTGCCAGGCTTTGCACGGCGTAGGCGGCCCTGAGGCTCCGAATTACGGCCGAGAGCTGCTCGGAGTTGAATTCGGTCGCCAGAGTTTCGAGCCTGGCGACATCGAATCCCAGATCCACCAGGGCCGGCGCGTGCTCCCAGGCTTCGGGAACGTTGTGCGCTTCCAGCCAGGACTCCAGCACGCCCTCACGGTCGCTGCGGACCAGCGCGTCCAGTTCTGGCGGCCGCTTAGCTTCTTCCTCCGCGCGGCGTATCTCGGCCTTCAACATCTCCTGTTGCCCTGGAGTGAGCTCCAGTTGTCGAAGTGCAAACTGAACTTCCTTAAACCGCGGCAGCTCCGCATTGAGCTGATCAGCCGCCCGGCGAGTGGCGGAGGCCGGGTTGTTGAGCTCATGCGCCACGCCGGCGGTGAGAGTTCCCAACTGCGCCATGCGCTCACTGTGCTGCAGCATAGCCTGGGTTTCGCGCAGCCGGTTCAGGATGGTGTGCAGCATTTTCTTAAGGGCCGTGGGGCTGGAGCCAAAGGCCTGCTCAAATTGCAACTTGTTGATGGCGAACAGGCGGCTGTCTTCGCGTGCCCGCACACTGGCGTTGCGGGGTGCCTCCTCCAACAACGCCATCTCTCCAATCAGCTCGCCTGGCTTGCGGACAGCAATCAGCACCTCGCGACCACCTGCAGTATTCAATATCTCGAGCTTGCCTTCGCGGATGACGTAGGCCTTATCGCCCGGGTCGCCTTCCATGAAAAGCTCGTCGCCGGCCGATAACTGGACATCCTGAAGGCCGAAGCAGAACTGCTTAAGGTCCTCGTCGGACAGCTCAGCGAAGAGCTCGACCTGCCGCAGGTAGTCGAACATCAGACAGTACTCAAATACTTGTGCACGAAGCTGACTACCATGGCCCCATCGCCCACTGCGGAGGCCACTCGCCGCACTGAACCGTGACGGACGTCGCCGGCGGCAAAGATTCCCGGCACGCTGGTTTCCAACAGGTAAGGGTCGCGTTTCAAGCGCCAATTCTTGGGAAGTTTGCCGTTCTGAATCAGGTCCTGGCCGGTGAGGAGGAAGCCGGCGTTGTTGCGTTCCACCACACCCGCAACCAGGTCGGTATGCGGGACCGCGCCGATAAAGATGAACATGGCCGCGGCCGGGAGGGTCTCGACCCTCTCCGATCGGTGGTCCTCGACAGTGACTTGCTCGAGCTTTCCCTCCCCACTCACTTGCCGGACTGTAGTTTCCACCCGCACCTCGATGTTGCTTCGCCCTTGGATTTGCTCCACGAGGTATTGCGACATCCCCGAGGCGAGCGACGGAGCGCGCACAATCATCGTCACCTTGCTGGAGTAAAGTGAGAAGAACATGGCCCCTTGGCCGGCAGAGTTGGCGCCCCCCACAACGACGACCGGCTGGTCTTTGTAAAAGGCGGCCTCCGTCAGCGAGGCTCCGTAATAGACGCCCCGGCCGGTCAGTTCCTCCACGCCTGGGGCTTCCAACATGCGCAGCGTGACCCCGGTCGCGATGAGCAAGGCATGGCAGCTAAGTTCGGCCCCGCCGGAGCACCGAACGTAACGATATGGGCCGTCCACACGCACCTTTTCCGCTTCAATGGCGGTGAGGATCTCCGTCCCGAAGCGCTTGGCCTGGGTAGTGGCCCGCCTGGCAAGATCCGCTCCGCTGAGCCCCTTGGGAAATCCGAGGTAATTCTCAATCCGGGAGCTGGTGCCAGCCTGACCGCCCGGCGCCTCTCGCTCGATCATCGCCGTCCGCAGGCCTTCTGAGGTTGCGTACACGGCGGCTCCAAGGCCGGCCGGCCCGCCCCCGACGATCACCAAGTCGTAAAAGGTTTGGCGGGCCTCGGTCTGCAGGCCGACCTTCTCCGCCAAAGCGCGGTTGTCCGGCTCGACCAGGAAGCTGCCGTCGGGAAAGAAGACCACCGGCAGGTGATGTTCTCCGCGGTCGGTCGCGTTGACCAGTTCCCTCGCCTGCAAATCGGTTTCTACGTCCAACCACTGGTAGGGGATCTGGTTGCGGGCCAGGAAGTCTTTCACGATGTGGCTGCTGGGCGACCACAGTGTACCGGCCACGCGGATCCCGTCGAAGGGTAGCTCGACAGTCGCGAGCCAGTCGCTAAGCAGGTCATCCAACACTGGGTACAGGTTCTGCTCGGGTGGATCCCAAGGCTTCATCAGGTAGTGATCCAAGCCGATGGTGTTGATGCTCTGTATGGCGGCATCGGTATCGGCGTAGGCAGTGAGCAGCACCTTGCGCGCTTCTGGATAGAGTTTGATGGCCTCGGTGAGGAACTCGGTACCGGTCATCTCCGGCATACGCTGGTCCACGAGGAAGAGCGCCAGCGGATCGTTGCGGCGCTTCAGCTCTTGGGCAGCCTGGAGGGCTTGTGCCCCCGAGCCGGCCTTGACGATGCGGTAGTCCCCACGAAAGTGCTGCCGCAGGTCTCGTTCCACCGCGCTGAGCACCTGCGGCTCGTCGTCGACGGTCAGGATGACAGGTTTGGCCACGTCTGGCCGATTCTAATGCAGGCCATCCGGGGGTACTGCTACCAGGGATAGCCTTTGGCGCCCTGCAGCCAACGGTGGACGATCGCGTCCTCGCTGGTAAGTGCGTGAGCATAGGTGGCGCCCAGCGGGTTGGCCCTGCCCGGCGCGCGCCGATTCGAGCTTGGTCAGAAGCTCTTTGGGGATGTATTGCAGCAATTTCTCTTGGATTGGGCTCGCGGCCGGGGCCTGGGCGGCGAGCGGGTGGCCGCAGTTGTTACAAAATTTGGCGCCGAGGGGATTCTCCGTCCCGCAGTTGGGACAGGCATAGGCGAGTGAGTGGCCGCACTGACTGCAAAAGCGGGCGGCCTCAGGGTTTTCGGCCGAGCAGTTCGGGCAAGTCATGGATTGGGTGTCGGGGTAGGTGACTAGGCCGGCGCGGTGACCGATTGAATGTGGGGGAGGGAGAGGAAGGACTTCCGCAACTCTTCCTCGTC
>CAYHJH010000112.1:0-5707 GCA_964356605.1 uncultured Anaerolineaceae bacterium | reverse complement strand
ATCTCCAGCAGCTCGCGACATACGACGTGTTCGGGAACTACTACGATGGTAAGCGGGTGCAGCTTTACAAACTGGTCATGATGCCCTAGGCCCCCTACGCGATCGGTGGGAGCCGCTCCCTTCGACTACGCGCCTCGGCCGCAATCGACAGGCCTCGGCGCTACGCTCAGGGCCAGTCGACCGGCGAACTTGACCTCGGGCAGCTCCGGCTGCTGTTCAAGCGTAAACGCTGATTTCGGCTGAACGGTCCGCCGCTAAGCGCGAACGAATGCCTTAAGACGAAGTCGTCCATCGAGAGAGATGGTAGGGCTGTACCCGGTCTACAGCCCCGCCATTGCCTGCGTCACCACGTAACCCACGAACATCAGCAGGCCAGTCAGCAGATGCGCGAAGATCGTGTTAGCGTTGGCGGGGATCAGCCGGTACGGATGGGCGTGGTGCCGCCGCAGGAGCCTGAAGGACTTCCAAGCCATCGGGATCGTCAGCAGGCCGAGCAGGGTCGCCGGCGGGAGCGCGCCCAGGACCACTCCGGACACAATCACCAGGTAGGCAGCCGCCATCAAGAGCCCATAACCGGTCACCGAGGCGTCTGGCGTCATGCGGGTGATCAGCGTCCGCTTGCCGGCCTTCGCATCCCACATCCGGTCCGGGATTTCGTTGATATAGACCACCGCCGCAATCAGCAGCCCCACCGGCAGCGAGGCCAGCACCGCCTCGTTGCTCCAGCGCTGGGCCTGTACCCAGTACGAGCCCAGCACCATCACCGGCCCGAAGCCCAGTCCGACGGCGATTTCGCCAAGGCCGCGATGAGATAAGCGGATCGGCGGCGCGGTGTAGAGGAACCCCAACAAGAAGCCAGCCAGACCGAACCAGACCAACTCCCATCCGCGCAACGCCACCAACAGCAGACCGACCGCCATCCCGCCCAGATAAAAGCCCCGGGCAAGTTTGCGCAGGCTTGCTGCCTCGATCAGGCCGCGCTGGATCAGCCGCGAGCCGCCTGCAAACGGGGTGGGAGTCAGGTTGGCTTCGTCCGCTCCACTGCGGTGATCGAAGTAGTCGTTGATCACGTTGGTCCCCAGGTGGAACAGCGCCGCTCCCAGCAAGGTCAGCAGGAACAGCCCGATATTGAACGCGCCGTCCCGCCAGGCGACCGCCGCTCCCAATAACACTGGCACGGCCGTGGCGGTCAAGAAGGGCAACCGGGTGGCATTTACGAAAAGAGCCCAGCGGGAGGGGCTGGGCGTCTCGGCCCGTACGTTCCAGTACACGTGGTAGGTCCCATTTCGCTTCTCGATCTCCGATTCAGCACCGACGATATCGCAGAACCCCTCGATCAACCCGGTCTTAAACCCCTCCAGCAATCCATTGTCCATTCGCAGTATGAAGTGATCGCTGGCCGACTCCACAATCTCGCTGGCACCCGGATCGTTGAGGAAATAGGGGTGCACCTCGGTGCACAAGATCTCCATCATTTTCTGCGGGCGACCTTGCAATTGGGCCACCAGATTGCGGAAAATGCTGGCCCAGCGCTCGACCGAAGCGACTGTGATCTCTTCGATCATCGAGCCGTCGCCGGAGCCGAGCTCTCGATCGATAAACAGCACCGCCTGGTTGAACGGCTCCATCGGGCAGTCTTCGTCCGAATCCATCTTGCGGAAAGCAGGCGCGCCGACGGCTTGCTCGAGCCGCAACCAGCCCTGCGCCTCCAGCTTCGGCCGGTAGTTGCCGTACAGCAGTTGCCAGGACAGAGCTTTCACCGTCTGCTGCTCGATCGGTTTCATGGTCTCCTCCAAATTGCGAAAAAAGCGAATCTACTAAGCCCCGGCGCCCGCTCCTGCGTTGTCCGCCCGCAACTCCCCCACAACCCGTACGTCCACCGGGACCCCATCGATCTCTGCGGGCACCAGGTCCTCTTCCCGGAGCTGGGTCCGCGGCAGCTTCTGCTTGACCATCACGACCAGCGCGACTTCGCGCTCGGTGCCGCTCCGATAACCGACCCCCACGCCGACCACGTTGGCTTTGGCCAGCAGCATCTCGGCATGGACTCGAGAGACCGCCCGGGCATGTTCTAAATCTTGCTCGGGATTCACAGGTCGATCTGCAATGCCTCCAGGACATCCCGGATCGGATTGTGAATCGTGGCCTGGCTGGAGCCGGCGAAAAGCAAGCCCACGCCTCGAGCGGACTCGCCGTCCACCAGCAGGGAGCCTGAGTCGCCGCCCTGTGACATCGGGCTGGTGACGATCTGCCCTTCAAAGCGAGCCGTCCGGCTCTCCCCGTAATTCACAGTCACGGTCGTCTCAATCACCGTGACCTGACCGGTGGTAAACGCGGTGGTCCGCCCAGATTTGCGCACCGCCATGCCGAGCGTCGGCGGGACCGTGTCGTGCACTTCGCCGATATCGAGGATCTCCCCAAGCAGATCGCCGGGATTCAATGGCCTGGCAACAGCCGCGTCCACCCGGTTGACGGCCAGCGGATCCTCCTGAATGACGCGCAGTCGGTGCCTGGATCCGACCAGGCGAGCCAGGAAATTGGCCACGGCGGCAACAGCCTTCGCAATCCCACAGGTCGGCGGCTGCTGGTTGAATTGGATTTGGACAAATCGTTCCAGCCGGGCGAGGGTGTCCGAACTCGGGCTTCCCCCATCGATCGCGCCGGGCTGCAGGATCGGATCCCCCAGGTTGGCCTGGTTGCTGTTGGCCAGCACATGGTTGTTGGACAGGATCAAGCGGTCCCCGGTCGCCCGATCGCGCACCGGGGCTCCCAGCGTGCCGGCAGTCACCTTGAAGTGGCCGACGCTGACGCCCCCGGGCGCCGGCCGCCAGCGATCCGTTCGCGCTTGCAGCGCCCGCAACTCCCCCACTTCGATAACGTCGGTCGGGACTCCCTCGACTCTGGTTGGCACGAGCTCTTGCTCAGCGAGCGCTGAGCGCGGAATCTTCACTCGCACGAGCGCTACGACACAGAGATCGGTCGTGCGCCTGCCGCGGATCTCTTTGAATCCGTAGCCCACACCGACGACGTTGGGCTTCTGGAGGATCGCCTCCTTGAACCGCTCTTTGGCTTGCCTAACCGTCTCGGCTTCCACTTCGTTTCTCCAAAGGAACCCACTTGCGATCCAGCTCGCCGGTATAGGCCACACCCGGGCGGATCAACTTCGCTTCGGCTATTTGCTCCAGGATCTGGGCGGTCCAGCCGCCGACCCGACCGACCGCGAAGGTCGGCGTGAACAAGGGCGTCTCGAAGCCGAGCCCGTGCAGCACCAGGGCGGTGTAGTACTCGACATTGGTCTTGAGCCCGCGGCCCGGTTTGAGCTCTTCCAACACACGCAGCACGACCTGCTCCACCGCCCGGGCATCCCGGTTGAGCTCAATGTCGCCGGCGGTCTTGAACAGCTTCTCGGCCGCTGCGCCCAGCACGTCCGCCCGGGGATCACGCACCTTGTAGACCCGGTGACCGAAGCCCATGATCCGGCCGCCGGCCTCCACAACCTCGCGCACGTAGGCGTCCGCTTCCTCTTCAATGCTCTTGCCGGAGGCCTGCGCCCGCTCGCGCAGCTCGAACACCATGTCCAGTGCCGGTCCCGGCGCGCCGCCGTGCAGGGGTCCCTTGAGCGAGCCGATCGCGCCCACAACCGCAGAGATCATGTCTGACCCGGTGCTGATGATCACCCGAGCCGTGAATGTAGAGTTGTTCATCCCGTGGTCAATGACCGAATTGATGTAGGTCTCCAGCCCGCGCACCTCATCCATCTGCGGCTCGGTGCCCTTCAGCATGTAGAGGTAGTTGGCCGCGTGATGCAGCTTGGCGCTGGGCTTGACCACTTCCTGGCCGTGCAGCATCCGCCAGTAGCTGGCCACAATCGTCGGTAGCCGGGCAACAACCGCCTTGGCCCGGGCGAGGTTCGCCGCCGTCGAGGAGTCAGACGGGTCGGGGTCTGCCAGCGTCAGCGTCCCGGCCCCCATTCGCAGCGCGTCCATCGGCGGAAGGGACTTCGAGGCTGCGGCCCGCAGGATGTCCAGGGTCGGGTCCGGCAGCGTCCGCAAGCCGACCAGTTCGCTTCGCAACTCGATCAGCTCGGCGGAGGTCGGCAGGCGATCATGCCAAAGCAGGAACACGACTTCTTCAAAGGCGGCGTTCGGGGCCAACTCCTCCAGCGGGAACCCCCCGATGGTCAGCTCCCCTGCCAGGCCGTCCACTCGACTCAGGCGAGTCTCGGCGACCAATACACCGTCTAACCCACTCACGACGCTCATGTAGCCTCCAGCACTCGGTTCGGTCCTAGAACGGTGAGCCCTGACTCGGTCATGCTCCCCCTTTGGCGAGCATTAGTTTCTCAAATGTGGATCGCGTGTCCCTCTGCAACGTGGGCCGCCTCTCCCAGCACCTCACTCAGCGAAGGATGGGCGTGAACGTTGCGGGCGATCTCGGCCGTTGTCAGTTCCATCCTCTGGGCCAGGGTGAGTTCCGGCAGCAGTTCGGTGACCTCCGGACCGATCAGGTGCGCGCCCAGGATCTCACCGTAGCGGGCACCTGAGATCAGCTTGATCCAACCGGCCGATTCCCCCATCCCCAGGGCCTTCCCGTTGGCCTGAAAAGGGAACCGCCCGATCCGCACGTCGTAACCCCGCTCCCGCGCCTGGGCTTCAGTCAGCCCGAAGGAAGCCACCTGCGGCTGACAGTAGGTGGCCCGGGGCAGCATCGGATAATCCAGCTCAATCGTCTCGACACCAGCGATGTTTTCGGCACACACGACTCCCATCGCCATGGCGACGTGCGCCAACTGCAGCTTCCCGGTCACATCCCCGATCGCCCAGACTCCCGGTACATTCGTCGCCATCCGCGCGTCGATCTGCACCATCCCGCGTCCGTCAAGCTGGACGCCGATCTTCTCCAGCCCGAAGCCCTCAGTGTTCGGTTTGAAGCCCACCGCGACCAGCGCCTGCTCGGCCTCCAGGTTCTGCTGCCCAGCTTCCCCCGAGACCGTCGCCTTGACTTTGGTCTTGAGCACCTGAATTGCCTCTACCTTGGTGCCGGCCATCACGTTGATGCCGCGCTTGCGGAACTCCTTGGCCAGCTCCTTGCTGACCTCTTCGTCTTCCAGCGGCGCAATGCGAGCGAGCATCTCAACGATCGTCACCTCGACCCCGTAGCTGTTCCAGATGGTGGCGAATTCCAACCCGACCGCGCCGGAGCCCACGATTATGACTGACTTCGGGCTCGTCGACTGAAGCACTGCCTCCCGATAGGTCAGGACTCGCTGTCCATCGAGGTCCACCCCGGGGACGGAAGCAGCCTTGGATCCGGTGGCGATCACGACGTTCTTGGCCCCCAGGGCCGTAGTGGTCCCATCCGCTGCGGTGACGCTGAGCGAGTTCGGAGCGGTGAAGCCAGCCACTCCCATGTGGACGTCGATCTTGTTCTTTTTCATCAGGAAGCCGACGCCCTTGACCAGGCGATCCGCCACCTCCCGGCTGCGCGCGACTGCTCGGGCGTAGTCGAGGTTGAGGCCCTCGAAGGAGATGCCGAACTCTTCCGCCCTCACCCGCAGGAGGTACGCCAGCTCCGCGTTCTTCAGCAGGGCCTTGGAGGGGATGCAACCGACGTTCAGACAGACGCCGCCCAGCCACTCACGATCGATGATGGCGGTTCTTAGGCCGAGCTGAGCAGCCCGGATCGCACAGACGTATCCGCCAGGGCC
>CAYHJH010000111.1:0-5730 GCA_964356605.1 uncultured Anaerolineaceae bacterium | reverse complement strand
ACCGTCCCCACTCCAGTTACGACGACGCGTTCCATGCTGTCAATCTCCCTTGTTCGTCCGAATCAAATTGCAGTTCGGAATGCACGCAAATGGGGCTGCATTTGTGTCCCCGTGGGTAATCGTCCGACCTCAATCTGGCCCAGTTCAATGGCCGAGCTCATTCAAGCTTCCCAGTCTTGAAGCCCGAACCGGTCAACACCACGACAACCGGGTCTGGGAGGTCGGGGAGTCGGCGCAGGAGAGCGGGCCAGACGACGGCCGATGTCGGCTCGACAAAGAACCCCCGCCGCCCCAGCGCTCGTAGTCCCTCTGTGATCTCGTCCTCCTCGACCGCCTCAAATCCTCCACCACTTCCTTCAACGGCTGCCAAGACCGCATCCCCTCTCAGCGGCGTGAGGATGCGGATGCCTTCTGCTAGGGTCTGGCCTTCGCGGATCCATCCCAGGCCCGCCATCCCTGCGGTGTGGACGGCCCACAATGGCGCACAAGCGCGGGCCTGGACCCCAATAAGCCTCGGCATCTCACGGATCAACCCGGCTTGGAGCAATGCCTGGAACCCCTGAAACGCGCCCAAGAGCAGTGTACCTTGCCCCACCGGCATCAGGAGCGTTCCTGGCGCCTTTCCAAGCGCCTCCACCAGTTCGAAGGCCAAGGTGGCCATGCCCGCCAGCCCGTGCGGAAGGTAGGTGTGGCTTGCGTAGACCGCCCCAGCCTCTGCTGCGCGCAATACTGCCCGGCTGGTTTCGGATCGAGGTCCAAGGATACGGACCAGCTCCGCCCCGTATGCCTCGATCTGAGCCCGCTTGGGCCCTGAGGCGTAGTCCGGTACAAACACCTTCGCGCGGATTCCCGCGCGGGCGGCGTAGGCGGCGAAGGATGCTCCCGCGTTCCCAGAGGAGTCCTCGATCGCTTCCGTGATCCCGGCCGCCGCCAACGCCGAGACCAGCACGACCGAGCCGCGGTCTTTGAAGGAGCCGGTGGGATTCAGATGCTCGCATTTGAGATAGATTCGCCTTCCCTCGATCTCGTCGGCAACCAGCGGCGTCCGGCCCTCTCCCAAAGAATACAGCGGCACATCGGGCGGGAGAGGGAAGCTGCTTCGGTACCGTTCCAGCCCGAGCCCGACCTCCGGCGAATAACGAAGCGGCCGCGCAAGCTCGTAGTGGCCGCCGCAGACCGGGCAACGATATGGCAAGCCGGCTTGCGGGTAGTCCCGGCCGCAATTGCTGCAACGCAGCGGCCAGGACCAGCCCTCCGGCAGACTCACGCTTTCAGATCGCTCGCTTGGGGCTGGTACGTACCCTCGACCCAGGTCTCGCCTCCTGGGCCGACCTCTTTCTTCCAGATCGGAATGATCTGCTTGAGCCGATCGATCCCGTATCGGGCCGCCTCAAAGATCCCACTATCGCGATGGGCCGCGCCGCACGCGATCACCGCCGTAGGAGTCCCGGGTTCCAAGTGACCCACCCGCTGCACGATGGCGATCCCTTCGACGCCTGGCCAGCGCTCCCGAATCTCATCGGCCACCTGTCGCATTTTGGCTTTTGCCATCGGACCGTAGGCCTCGTACTCGAGATAGCGGGTGTCGTGAGGCTCCGCTCGTTCCGTATGCGCCCGGACCAGCCCGCTGAAGATACACACTGCCCCGGTTGTCGGCCCGGCGAGCGAGGCGGCCAGCTCGTCAAGATCCAGGGGTTCTTCGGTCACCCTGAAGATCGTCGGATGCGACCCGCCGCTGACCGGAGGGAAAACCCCCACTTCATCCCCTTCCGTTAGCAGCTCTTCAGGGAAGGCAAACTCTCGGTTCACCGAGAACAGGGCGGAATTGAGCGCCTGAGCCAGGCGATCGCCGCGCTTGCTCAGCCGGGCCCTCAAGTCCCCAACTGTCGAGGCTTCGGGGAGGTCGAGCCGTTCCTTGCGTGCGCCTGCCAGATCACGCAGCGTGGCGAAGTAGAGAACCTCGATCTGCAAGTCTTACTCCGCTACGTAGTCGCCGGAGCTTCCGCCGTGCTTTTCAACCAGGCGTATGTCCGAGATGCGCGCACCGCGCTCGAGGCCCTTGATCATGTCGTACACGGTCAGCGCGGCAACGGAGGCCGCGGTCAGGGCCTCCATTTCCACTCCGGTCCGCGCTACCGTGCGAACGGAGGCTGTGATCTGTACCCCGGGCAGGTCGTCGGAGAACTCCAGCTCGACGTCCACATGGGTGAGCGGGATCGGATGGCAGAGCGGGATGAGTTCAGCGGTGCGCTTGGCGGCCATCACTCCGGCCAGCTCGGCCGTCGCGCGCAAGTCGCCTTTTTTCAGATCGCCCGCCCGGGCAACCGCAAGAGTCTCTCTCGACATTAGTACGGCCGCGCGGGCGATTGCGGTCCGCTCGGTCTCCGGCTTGCCCGCCACATCCACCATCTGAGCCCGGCCGCGGCTGTCGATATGGCTGAGGGTCACGGTCCGATTATACCGAATGTGCCTTGGTTACTGTTTCTGCAGCGCTCGCGCCGGGGCGCCTTGACAGTGGTTTTGGCCCAGTTATAATGGACTCGCCTGCCCAATCGGCAGGCGATCTTATGTAAGAGCAATCGAGGGATTCGATGCCGCCGCTTCCAAAGCGAAAACTCTCCCAAGGAAGGCGCAACCGTCGGCGCGCGCATGATGCGCTGCAAGCCAGGCATCTGCTCACCTGCACGAACTGCGGGGAGAAGCATTTGCCGCACCATGTCTGCCCGAATTGCGGACATTACGCCGGCCGGGAGGTCATCGAGATCGAGCGCGCCTAACTCCTAGGCGATGGCTTTCAATTTGCCAGCGACCGCATTCCTCTTCCCCGGGCAAGGTTCTCAAGAAGTAGGCATGGGAAGGGATCTAGCGGCCCGGTACCCACCAGCCGCCCAGGTCTTCAAAGAAGCCGACGAGATCGTCGGCTTTGCGCTTTCCAGGCTGTGCTGGATGGGTCCGACCGACCAACTGAACGACACCGTCAACACCCAACCCGCGCTGCTCTGCCACTCTGTGGCGGCCTGGCGGACCCTGCAGTCCGTCCGACCCGATCTTCAACCGCTGTGCGCTGCCGGACATTCGCTGGGGGAGTTCAGCGCGCTGGTGTGCGCCGGGGCGATGTCATTCCCGGAAGCGCTGCGCCTGGTGCGGACACGCGGGGAAGCGATGAAGGCGGCGGGCGAGCGCAGCCCGGGCGGAATGGCAGCCGTGCTTGGGCTGGATCTTGAGGTTGTTGAAGCCGCCTGCGCCGCTGCTCGGGAGACCACCGGAGAAGCGATTCAGGTCGCCAATGACAATAGCCCGGGTCAGCTGGTGATCTCCGGGTCGAGGGCCGCACTGGCGGCCGCCATCGAGCGCTTGCGGGCGGGCCCTTCGGCTCGGCTCAGGGCGGGCCCTTCGGCTCGGCTCAGGGCGGGCGGCTCCAGCCGCATCGTTGAATTAGCAGTCAGCATTGCAGCCCACTCCGCGCTGATGGAGCCTGCTCAAGCCGAACTGAATCGGGCAATCGAGGCTACCCCAATACAAACCCCCACCATCCCAGTCATCGGCAACGTGAGCGCAGGACCCCTGACCACAGATTACGAAATCCGGGACGAGTTGCGCGCGCAGCTGACTTCGCGGGTGCGCTGGACTGAGACCATCCAGGCCATGCTGGCACGCGGTGTCAGCGACTTCATCGAACTGGGGCCCCGGGATGTGCTGTCTAACCTGGCCAAGCGAATCGGGGGAGAGGTCAACGCGATGCCGGCCGGCGATCCGGTCGGGATCGAGAAGCTCGCCAGCGCGTTGCAAGCCTAGTATGCGCAGACTGCTGCTCATTCTACTGATCTCCCTTGGGGCGCTGTTCCTGATTTCTCAATTCACCGAGCTTCAGCAGGTAGTCAATACGATGCAGCGTGGGGATCCGCGCTGGCTGGGTCTGGCGATCGTGGTCCATCTGCTCTGGATCCTGAATGTTGCGGGTTCCTTCAAGTCCATATACCGGCTGCTGGGCGTCGACGAACAGATCCTGCACCTTGCTCTAGTGGCGGCCGCGGCCCAGTTCGTCAGTGTGGTTGCGCCCAGCGGAGGCATGGGAGGTGTGGCGGTGCTCCTCGCCGACGGACGAAAGCGGGGACTGCCGTCTGGCCGAGTAACTACCGGTGCGGCTCTGTTCCTCTTCGGCGAGCAGGTTAGTCTGCTGGCAGTCGTAGCCGTCGGGTTGCTGGTGCTCTTCAAGCTCAACCATTTGAGCGCGGCAGAGGTGCTGGCCGCGGTCATCCTGGTCGCGACCGCCCTGATCGTCGGGGCCCTGCTGATTCTCGGGATGGAATCCCCAGAGCTCTTGACCCGAGCGCTTTACTGGACTGGAGAGCGACTCAACCGCCTGCTCAGGCCACTCCTCCGGCGCGATGTGGTCGAGCTCTCCCGGACCGATACCTTCGCCCACGAGATCCACGAAGGTCTGCAGGAAGTCCGCCGGACCCCTCAGGGGCTCTTGCTGCCTGCGGCACTCGCTGGAAGCAGCAAGGTCCTGCTGCTCACAATTCTCGCCCTGGTCTTTGCTGCATTCGGGCAGCCACTCTCCGCCGGCACTCTCATTGCCAGCTTCAGCGTCGGGTATCTCTTCTACATCGTCTCGCCCACGCCCTCGGGTATTGGCTTCGTTGAGGGGGCGATGACCTTGGTGCTGACATCACTTGGCATGCCACTTGGCACTGCGGCGGTGGTCACGCTTGCCTTCCGCGGGATCACGTTTTGGCTGACTACCCTCTATGGCATGGCGGCAATACGCTGGATCGGCCTGGAGCCTCGCCCGGAACCCCAGTAGGCCATACTCCGTGGGACGCCGCTGAACCCCTGCGTGCTATGATGCGCCGCCGACTTTCGGTCGGGCCTTCCGATGTCTGACGCACTGCTCGCGGGCAGCCTGGCCTCCCACCTGGCGGTCGCCACCGCCTTTGCGCTGCTATTCGGAGTGGCCGCCTCCCTTCCCCAGAGTGCCAACCCGCTCCGCTGGTCTGCCGCCTCCGTGCCGGTCGTCGGCCTGCGCCTCACCCTGGCCGCTTTGGCCGTCCTGGGCTGGCCCTTCGGCTCGGCTCAGACCTCGGCGAGCTCGGTCGAGCCGGGCGGGCTGGGAATCTTTGACAGCCAACTGCTGCTGCCCTGGTTGCAGTGGTTCGCATCGGTCATCACCGCGTTGATCTTCGCCTGGGTACTGCTGCTGCCCAGGCCGCACCCTCGCTGGGACTCCCTGCTCCTCGGCGCCAATTCACTCCTGGTCGTTGTCCTGGCCCTATCGGTTGGGCTCGAGCGGATCGCTGGGGCCATTTGGCCCGCCGGATTTTGGAGCGTCGCAGGGTTGCTCCTCACGCTGTCGGTCGTCGTGCTCTTGGCAGTCCGTCGGATTTCCGGGTGGCCCTTGCACCTGGCGGGCTACACGGCCCTGGCGGCCGGATTTGGGATTGACGGGTGGTTCGGGTCCAGCCTGCTCCGAGCGGTAGAGCCGTTGGCGTATCCGGCAATGTGCTACGTTGTGATCCGTAGCCTGGTCCGGGCGCGCGTCGAGGAGGCCGTTCTCGAGGCCGGCGGCACAGACCGGATGAGTGCGGCCTTTGTGCGTACCCTGACGGTCTTCGGCGACGCGATGGACAGCGAGCTGCTCACCCGCAGCGGCCTGCGCCTGATCAGTCAGTTTCTAAGGGCGCGCTCCGGGGTGCTGATCACCGGCCCTGATCAAGACGGCGGGCTTAC
>CAYHJH010000110.1:0-5767 GCA_964356605.1 uncultured Anaerolineaceae bacterium | reverse complement strand
CAAGTTTCTGTTCCGGAGCTGGCGCATCGGCTCACACTGGCCGGGCTGGAGGTGGAGGAGATCCGCTACGTCGGATTGGCCGGTGGCACTTCCTCTCGGGCCGTGACCAGGATGTCGGGGCTGGGGTGGGATCCGAAAAGAATCGTCGTCGGCGAGATCCGTGAGGTCATGCCGCACCCCAACGCCGACCGACTGGTGCTGACGCGATTGTTCGATGGAGACCAAGAGCACACCGTATTGACGGGCGCGCCCAACCTGTTCCCCCTCAAGGGCAAGGGTCCATTGGAGCAGGCGCTGAAGGTGGCCTACGCCAGGGTGGGCGCCGAGATCTATGATGGCAAACAGCCCGGCTGGCAGGTGATGACCTTGAAGCCGGTCAAGATCCGGGGGATCGAGTCGTCCTCGATGGCCTGTTCGGAGAAGGAGCTGGGCATCTCCGAAGACCACGAGGGAATCATCATCCTGGACGACGATGCGATCCCTGGCACTCCGCTGGTGGACTACATGGGCGATGCGGTCCTCGACATCGCGATCCTGCCCAACATCGCACGCGATGCCAACATTCTGGGCGTCGCCCGCGAAGTGGCCGCGCTGCTGGATGTCCCGCTCAAAGAACCTTCCTATGAAGTTGGCTGGACCGGAACTTCGATCGAGGGGAAAGCCCGGCTGGACATTCGAGAGCCGGAGCTCAACCCGCGGTTTGTGCTGGGGCTGATAGAGGAATTGCGAATCGCTCCGAGCCCGTACTGGGTACAGCGCCGGCTCCGGCTAGCGGGGATGCGCCCCATCAACAACATCGTGGATGCGACCAACTACGTGATGTTGGAGATCGGGCAGCCGCTGCATGCCTTTGACTACGATGTCCTGCTGCAGCGGGCGGGAGGCAAAGCGCCGACGATCACCACTCGGCTGCCGGATCCCGGGGAGACCCTGACCACGTTGGACGGGGTCGAGCGGAAGTTGAATGACTTCACGATCCTGGTGGCAGACAGTGCCGGAGCGCTCTCGATGGGCGGCGTTATGGGGGGCGCTGAATCGGAGGTGAGCGAGCGCACGAGCCGCGTGCTGCTGGAAGGGGCCGCCTGGAACTTCATTAACATCCGGCGAACTGCTTCCGCGCAGGGGCTCGCTTCGGAGGCGGCCTATCGCTTCGAGCGAGGCGTCCACCCGGCGATGGCCGACCGGGGAGTGCGCCGCGGGCTGGAGCTCATGCGCCAGCTGAGCGGCGGCGAGGTGTCGCAAGGGCTGGTGGACGCGTACCCGCTGCCTCCGGATGCGCCGACCGTGGAAGTGACAGCGGCCGACACGGAACGGTGGATGGGCGTTCGGCTGGAGCTGCCAGAAATAGCGGGGATTCTGGGCCGGCTGGGATTCTCGGTTGAGGCCACTGCGGATTCAGTGCTGGCCATCCCTCCAGACCACCGGTTGGATATCGGTGCAGGCGTGGTGGGCAAGGCTGACCTGATGGAAGAGATCGCCCGCATCTACGGGTATGACCGCATCCCAGAAACTCAGATCGCGGATCGGATCCCGCCCCAATACGGGAATCCAGAGCTCGAAGTCGAAGAACGAGCGCGCGACCTATTGGTCGGGATGGCCCTGCAGGAGGTGGTCACCTATCGCTTCACCTCCCCGGAGCGGGAGGCTCAACTGCTGACTTCCGATCCGGAGGGATATGTTCAATTGGTGAATCCGATCGCGGAAGACCGGTCCGTTCTGCGGAAAAGCTTACTGGCCAGCGTCTTAGAAGTGGTCCATCGCAATGACCGAGTGAGCGATCGCATCGCGATCTTCGAGATTGGTCCTGTGTTCCTCCCTGCAGATGGAGAACAACTTCCTCAGGAGCCGACCCGGCTTACGATCGCGATGCGCGGCCCGCGCAGCGAGGCCGGCTGGCTGGAACCCGGGCCCGCTTTGCTTGGCTTCTATGACCTCAAGGGTGTGATCGATGGCCTGCTTGAGGGGCTGCAGCTTCCCCTGGCTGAGTATGAACCGATCCATCACCCAACCTATCATCCGGGGAAATGTGCCGAGGTCCGGTTTGGCGGGCAGGTCCTGGGGGTGGTGGGAGAGATTCATCCAAGCGTGGCTGATCGAATGGGGTTGGCGGCGCATCCGCTTGCCGCGGCTGAACTTGATCTAGAGGCAATTTTGCAGGCGGTGCCGCCGCGCTATCCGGTGCGCGCGGTGCCGGCCTTCCCTCCGGTGCTTGAAGACCTGGCCTTCATCGTGGATGGAAATGTGCCGGGGGAACGATTGCGCAGCCTCATTCTCGAGGAGGGTCGGCCGCTCGTGCAGGAGGTCCGATTGTTCGATCTATATGCCGGGGACCAGGTCGGGGAAGGCAAGAAGAGCCTGGCCTTCTCGATCATCTATCAGGCCGTCGACCGGACGCTGACCGACGAGGAAGTTGCCCGCAAGCGGGAGCAGATTGTGAAGCGCGTGAGCCAGGAATTGGGTGCGAAGCTGAGGGAGGCTTAGGCCGGGGGCGAGTTCGGCGCGGAACTCCGATCAGCCGCCGGCGCTCTCCTCGGTGTAGCTCTCGGCCCGAACCAGGGCCACGCTGGCCAGGTGTGCTACTACCATCAGCAAGTCGTGGTCGTCGTCGGTGAATACGCGGTCATAGTTCTTGTTGACCGCCTCCAGCACGCCCAGGACTCGGTCCGCGTCAAGCAAGGGAACGCAGGCCAATGTGCGAGTTTGGAATCCGAAGGCCTCGTCGATCTTGGGATAATGGCGCGGATCGTTGCGAACATCGGTGAGCACCAGGGGGCGCTTGTGCTCGGCCACCCAACCGGCGATGCCTTTTCCCGATGGCAGGCGATAGTTTGTGAGCCGATCGCGGGCCTCTCCGTGAACCACCGAAAAGACCAGCTCGTTCGTCTCCTCATCGCGCAGTAGCAACGAGCCGTCGCTGGCGCCGACCACCGCGACCGCTGAGGCCAGCAGGTCATCCAGCAGCACCAGTACATTGGTGCTGGGAGTGATGCGCTGGATAACGTCCTGCAGTGCGCTGAGGGCCCGGACGGAGGAGCGCAAGACGGCCAGCTCCTCCTTCAGGTCGTGGTTCTCATCGGTCAGCCGGGCCACTTCCATCTGGAGGAAACGGACCGGATCGCGGGTTTCCATGATTGGTCGGATAATAGCACGAGTTGACAAGGCGGACAAAAGAGGGTCCTGCGCTTGAACCTGTACTTCTCCTGCTCACTGACCGGTGGGCGTGAATTCCAGGCAGTTTACGCCGCCATTGTGCGGCACCTGGAGGCGAGCGGCCACGAAGTGCCCACGGCCCACCTGGCCGATCCGGGCGTAATGGACCTGGAAAAGGTGGTCGACGCGGCCGAGGTGTACCAGCGCGACATTCGCTGGATCGAGCAGTGCGATGCCCTGATCGCCGAAGTCAGCACCCCCTCCCATGGCGTGGGGTATGAGGTTGCCTATGCCGTCGGGTTGAGCAAGCCGGTGCTGTGCTGCTACCGAGCTGGGGTGCCGGTTTCGAAGATGATCCTGGGAAACCGATCGGATGGCCTGGTGGTCAGCGAGTATCGTGATGAGGCCGCAGTGCTTGCCGCAATCGACACCTTCTTAACCCAGGTGCGTGCTACGGAAACTTGAAGTCAATCGTCTTGGTGATGCAGTCCCCCGCCAAGTAATCCCCCGTGCACAACTTGATCGTGCCGCGCCCGCTATCCCCGCTGGGCACGGAACTGATCGGGGCGATGATGTAGGCCGCCGTTCCCGGATCGAGCCGGTTGCCATGACCCGGTGGGCAGTCGGACGCGCCCGGCGCGAAGGGATGCCGGTCGAGCAGCGGACCATAAACATCGGTAAGCGTGGTGAGGTCTTGGACATAGATGTGCCCCGTCTGAAAAATGCTGCCACCGGTGTTCTGGATCGTGAAGACGACATGGGTATCCGAGCCGCAGGGACGGAAACTGTGGAGCAGCAGGTTGAAATCAATGCTCGGCGTCGGGCTGGGCTGAGGAGTAAAGGCGGGCAGGCCACTCGCGTCACCATCTACGGTGGCGAACTCGCCCCACAGCCAACAGAACTCGCCAGGCCGATCCGGGTTGGTGATGTACCAGTAATCGGGGACCGTGCCGCGGGCCACTACTTCCGCGGTCTGGCCCACCAGCAGGGCACCGCGGTAGTCGTAATTCACGGCAGGACCGGTCCGGCAGTTGGTGTTCTGTGAGACGCTGATGTGCGGGGGTGCGGGAGTCGCGGTTTGTGTCGCGGTGGCCGTGGGCGCGGCCGTCGGGGTGCTCGAAGGAGGTGGCGGCGTCTCGCTGGGAGCTGCGGCCGAGGGGGTGGAAACCTGAATCGCCTGGATCGTCCCCGCCACCGCGGTGCCAATTTGGCCTTGTGGATCGGGCCGATTGCACGCCGTCGCGGCCAGGAGCAGGAGACTCGCAAGCCACGCGTACGAATTACGCCGGGCGATGCGGATCAATCCCATGGGCATGTTCAAGTGCAGGAGATTACCACCCCTGAGCTGATTTGGGTACCTGACCAGAGGCGAGCTGCTTGACGGTCCATTTTGGAGTCGATATACTAACGCCCACAGTCAGACGTCTGGGTGCCCCCCTCACCTGGATGTCTGCCTGTGTTTTTAAGGCTAATCAGGGCCCACCCGGACTTTCCGCCAAGACCCGCTCCGCGCGCGCCAGGTCCTGCGGAGTGTTGACGTTGAAGAAGCTCCAGCCGTCTGGATCAAAACGCATCAGTGTGTCGTCTTCCACGATCCGGTGTGGAACCTGGTCCAGGAGGGCGGTCATGCGCTGCTGGCCGGCCAGCAAAACCTCGCGGACCGGATTTGCGCACGATTTCGAGTAGACCGCGTGCAGCGGCTCGAACTCGCCGCCTCGGCGAGGGATCACCACACTGGCCTGATCCGCCAGGCCGACCAGATGCTCGAGCAGCGGCCGGCACACGAAGGGCATGTCGCACGCCAGCACCAACACGGTCTCTCCCTGAGCGGCCGCTAACGCAGTCAGTAACCCGTGCAGCGATCCGGCGCCAGGCTCGCGGTCCTTCGCCAGTCGAACCCCCAGGTAGGCGTAGTCCTCCGGCCGATTGGTCGTGACCAGCACCTCGTCTGCCAGGCTTTCGGCTCGCCTCAGCACATGCTCAATCAGCGGGATTCCGGCCAATGGAATCAATGCTTTGTCGCGTCCCATCCGGCTCGAACGGCCGCCGGCCTGCACCGCCAGGGTCACCACAAGGGCATTCTACCCTCGGGTAAAATAATCCTCGAACCTGCGCAATGCCCACCAGCACGTTAGAGGACCTGCTCGACCCGCTAACGGTCGAGGGAGAGCTGTATGAAACCCTGCCGGACGGGGCGCTGCGCTGTTATGCCTGCGGCCACCGCTGCCTGATTCGTCCGGGCAGGCGGGGAATATGCCAGGTTCGCTACAATCATGAAGGGCGCCTGCGAGTCCCGTGGGGCTACGTGGGTGCCCTTCAATGTGACCCCACCGAGAAGAAGCCATTCTTCCATCTCTATCCGGGCTCCGATACGCTGACCTTCGGAATGCTCGGCTGCGACTTCCACTGCTCCTACTGCCAGAACTGGGTGACCTCGCAGGCCATGCGCGATCCGGCCTCCGACATCTCGGCCGCCGGCCTGCGCAAGGTCACGGCGCGGGAGCTGGTGGAGTACGGGCTGCGGATGGGCGCTAGAGCGGTCGGCTCCTCCTATAACGAGCCGCTGATCACCTCGGAATGGGCGGTGGAGGTTTTCAAGGTCGCCCTGCAGGAAGGG
>CAYHJH010000109.1:3004-5773 GCA_964356605.1 uncultured Anaerolineaceae bacterium | reverse complement strand
CCGGTTGGGCGTCCTGTATTTTCTCAGAAGACTGGCTTCTTCTAGGCGATTGGGAGATTCGGTGCTTAACCCCGGCTTCTCTCCAGCAGCACCATCATCAGCAGGCTCAGCAGGATCCGGGTCTCCTCGGCCGGCTGGAGTTCTGCCAGCTTATCGATCTTGAACTTCGCCTCAAAGAACGAGGGTTGCTTCTCCAGGCGCATGAGGCGCATGTTTTCGCCGCGGGTCACCAAGTATGCGGGGTGGAAAAGGTAACCACTGAACAAGCCAACCAGCGGGATCTCGCCGACCAGGCCGTCGACCACCTTGACCCACGGATTCTCCTCTCGGATCGTGAGAGTAGGAGCCGTACCGTTCAGGATGTTGTATCTGGCCCGCCATAGCGACTTCATGCCATCGCGCTTTACCGATCCAAGCGGCATGCCCATTAGGTCCACGAAATGGTATTGGGCCGAGAAGTCAAGGATGCGGTCGGCGTTGAGCGTGTAGAGCGGCCGAGTCTGGTCCGTATCCGCAAAGACAGTTACCGCCTCCTTCAACTTGAATAGTTTTTGCTTGACATAAAAAACTTGCTGACCGCCCGCGTCGGTGACCGAGATCTGGGGGGCCAGCGCCAGGACCTTGAACTTGAGCTCGAGTGGATACTGCATGGGGGCCTCCTATGCGCCCCGGCATTATTTCACTCTTGGAGGAGTCGGCTCAATAGAGAAGTTGTCCCCCACCGGTGGCCTTGATTACAACCGGACCGCTTGCCCGCGAGTAAACTTACTGGCTTCAGGAGCCCAACATGCAAAACGCTACGCTCTACCTCCTCACTTCCCTGATCTGGGGTTCGACCTGGCTGGCGATCAAGTATCAACTTGGATCGGTCGATCCTGAGATTTCAGTTGCATATCGCTTCGCTCTGGCCGCCGCGATTCTTCTGGTCTACAGTCGCCTGCGAGGTCTGCCACTCAGGTTCAGCTTGCGTGACCACCTGTACATCGGTTTGCAAGGTCTGACGCTTTTCTCCCTCAACTACATTTTGGTGTACCTGGCCGAGCTCTACCTGACCAGCGGGCTGGTTGCCATTGCCTTCTCATTGATCATCGTGTTCAACGTTTTCCTGGCCGCGTTGCTGCTGCGGAATCCTATCCTGCCGCGCGTCCTGCTCGGCGCCGTAGTGGGAATGGCGGGCTTAGCGCTTGTCTTTCGCCACGAACTCACAGGCCTGGCTGTCTCCGGAGAGCGGGGACTGGGCCTATTGCTGGCCGTGGCGGGCACCGCGGTGGCCTCGGTCGGCAACATCGTGGCCGCCCGCAACCAACGCCAGGCATTACCGATCGTGCAGACGAATGCCATCGGGATGGCCTACGGCGCGCTGATTACTCTTGGCGTGGCTCTCTTGCGAGGCGCGAAACCAGGATTCGAGGCGAGCTTTGCTTATGTCGCTTCGCTGCTTTACCTCGCAGCCTTTGGCTCGGTAATCGCTTTTGGAGGTTACTTGACCTTGTTGGGGCGGATCGGCCCCGACCGGGCCGCGTACATCTCGTTGGTTTTTCCGATTGTCGCGTTGATCCTTTCCACGCTGTTCGAAGGGCTTCGTTGGGGGCCGGAGGCAATCGTGGGCGTCCTTTTTGTTGTGGCCGGAAACGCCATCGCCCTTACTCGACGACGAAGGCCAGTGCCCGTAGAGAGCCTGAGCTCGGCTTCCTGAGGCAGCCCACCAGGTTTCGGATCTCCGCTGAGAACAAACCTCAGCCGGGTGCCCGGCCGCCAGCCGCCGAGGTCAGCGTTCCGCGGGGGCTGAATGTGGCGCGACCGCGCCCCTCACCTTTCGAGCTCCTCGACCATTTGGCCGGTGTCGAAATAGATGTTTTCCCCGGCGAATTTCTCCGCCGAGGCCACAGGCTCCGTACCCGATCATAGAGCTCCGGGGTCACCTTTTGCACCAGCTGCTGGCGCGCGCTGAGCGTCAGCGGGACTTCCTCCGGGCGACCTGCCGTCGCTGAGGCTTGAGGCCCATGCTTTCTCGATAGGTCTCACCGAAGACCGCCCCTGCAACCAGGGTCGTGTAGAACGCCAGCGGCGCCCAGAGCAGCGGGATCAGACACCACAGCACGATGGAGTAATAGGCCAGGCCTGCGACCAGGTAGGCGACGCCAAACAATCCGAAAACGACCACCCAGGCGATGAAATAGTCCATCCAAGACTTTCGCAGCGACGGCCACCACTCCGATGTGCGGAAGGCGGCGCCAACGCTTCCGTCCGCGGCCACGTGGGCCGTGGCGAATGGCAGCGGGATCGCTCCGAGAATAGCCAGGAGCGTACCCGCGAATAACGAAAGGAAGAACACGCCGAAGCTGAAGAGGAAGAAGGTGAGCGCCGCCCCGGTCAGCTCATCGCCGCTGCTCAGAAACGGGAGAGTGAAAGATCCCGCCAGGTACAGTCCGGTGCCTCCACACAGCACGGCCAACCCTGGCAGCAGGAAGACCAATCCCACCAAGAAGACCCTCCAGCCGTCCGTCCACAGGCGCCCCCAGTCGTCCCAGTCCGGAAGCTTGAGCTCCCGACCCTCGATCGCCTGACGCATCACCTGCAGAACGTATCCGTACACGAAGATCGCAGGCAGAACCGGGATCATGAAGCTCAGGGCTAACAACGCAGTGCCGACCAGGAAGCGGCCCTCCCAATTCTTCTCACGAAACGGGAAACTGAAGATCTCTTTTAGGCTGGAAATCGTCTGGGTTTGTGCCAAGTCTATCCACTCCTGACTTCGATTAGCTGGGT
>CAYHJH010000109.1:0-2904 GCA_964356605.1 uncultured Anaerolineaceae bacterium | reverse complement strand
GATGTTGAAATGGAGGCTATTCACCCTCGGCAAATTCATCTGCGGTCTTCAGCGCCTGATCCAGGATTTGGATTCCTTCCTGGATCTGCTCTTCATTGATTACGAGTGGTGGTGTGCAGAAAATCAAATTCCAGCGCACGAAAGTGCTCATTCCCTGGGCCCGGAGCGAAGCCGCGACCTGCTTCATCGGCTCGCTCAGCGGCTGGTTGTACCTGCTGAGTGGCTCGCGCGTCTTACGGCTTGAGACCAACTCGACCAGCTGGAGCAGACCGATGCCGCGCACATCGCCAACACTGGGGTGGCGTTCGGCCAGGTCGACCAGCCCAGCCCTCAATACCTTGCCCCTCTCCTTCGCCTGCTCGACCAGATTCTCCCTCCGGTAGACCTCAAGGTTCGCGATCCCAGCTGCGCACCCCACCGGGTGTGCGCCGTAGGTGAGGCCGGTCCACAGCGTGTGCCCATCAAAATAAGCCGCCACCTCCTCGCTGACGACGACCGCGCCCAGAGGGACATAGCCTGAGGTCAGCCCCTTGGCCAAGACCAGCATGTCCGGCTCGACCTTCGGGTAGTGGTTGATCCCAAACCACTCGCCCGTCCTGCCGAAGCCGCTCAAGACCTCGTCGACGATCAACAGGATCCCATGCTGCCTGCACAGAGATTGAATTCCGTTCCAGAAGGTTTCCCCACCCTGAATGACGCCGCTCGATCCGCTGTAGCCTTCAAGCAGGATGGCGGCGACGCTCTCCGGTCCTTCGTACTCCAGGGTTTCGGCGATTTGATCCACCAGCGCCTGGTCACCCTCGTCGGTGCTGCGGCCGCGATAGAGCGGGCTCCGGTACGTGTATGGGTCGTGCACGCGCACGATCCACGGCACTCCGGGCTCGTTTGCCAGCCGCCGCGGATCTCCCCCGGCGCTCATCGCTCCAAAGGTGGCGCCGTGGTAAGCCCGATAGCGGGTGACGATTTTCTGCCTGCCCGTGGACAGACGGGCCATTTTCATGGCACTCTCGATCCCGTCCGCACCGCCCAACGTGAAATAGGACTTGTGGAGACGGCTGGGAGTGATCTCGGCCAGCATCTCACCCAGGACGGCGCGAGGTTCGGTGGCAATGCCCGGGTAAGCGTAGGGGAGGCGAGCGACTTGCTCCTGGATCGCCCGAATCACGTGCTGATTCCCGTGACCGATGTTGACGTTGAAGAGCTGGGAAGACCAATCCAGGTAGCGCTTCCCATCGGCATCCCAAAAGTAGACCCCCTCGGCCTTGACCATGCTGAGGGGATTCCAATCGTCCTGCGCGGTCCAGCTTGCCAGCGTATGGGCTTTGTTGCGCCGGACCAGTTCGTTGTGGTCCATGGTTGAACTAGCCGGCTGGGCTCGCCTGCGCCTTGAGCTTGTTCGCGTATCGCTCGCGAAACTTGACCAGCTTAGGCTCGATCACCACCCGACAGTAGCCTGCATACGGATTCTTGTCGAAGTAGTCCTGGTGGTAGTCCTCCGCCATGTAATAGGCGGTGAATGGTTCGACCTGGGTGCCGACTCGGACACCCTCGGCCTTGAGGTCGCGAATTACCGTTTCGGCGTTTTCCTTCTGCTCGGGAGTGTGATAAAGGATCAACGAGCGATACTGCGGACCGACGTCCGCGCCCTGCCGATTCGGCGTGGTAGGGTCATGGACCGCGAAGAAGGCCTCCAAGATTTCCCGGTACGAGATCTGGCTTGGGTCGAACTCAATTTGAACGACCTCCGCATGACCGGTCGAACCAGTGCCCACCTGCCGGTACGAGGGATTGGCGGTGCTTCCACCGGCGTAGCCGACCACAACATTCTGGACCCCTGCCAACGCCTCGAACACGGGCTCCAGGCACCAGAAACAACCGCCGCCCAACGTGGCGACCTCGACTCCTGCCCTCATCTGCTTTCCGTCTGAGTATTCCTTCACTGCGTCACATCTTGAGCTCGTATCCTAGCGACTGGAGAAATCCTGGTCCGGCTTCGCCGGCAGGATTGTAATCGAAGGATTGACCCGCCCCGTCAAAGCAGCGGATCGAAGCCCACAGGCAGCGGCTCCCTGAGACGGATCCAGGACTCGGGGATGTCGGCGGAGAGTGCCACGATGCTGCCAACGATCGCGCAGGTCGTGTCGCGATCCCCCAGCCCGGCAACAGTCGCCCAGAGGGCGGTTTCAAAGTCGAACCCATGATGGGCTGCGACCCACAGGCAGAATGGGACAGTGTCAAATGCCGCTACTTCGGCGCCGGTGCCGAGCGTGCCGACTGCCCGCCCGTGTTCTTCTGGGCCAATCCGCCGCGCTTCCTCGATCCTTTCTCGAGTCCTGGTCGGAGGAACGTGCTGGATCACCTGCTCCAGGAAGTCGTTGCCGCTGAGCGCCGGCCGGAGTGGCGCCATGGCGGCCGCGGCCGCCACGGCGATCGCGCCGGCCTGGCCTTCGAGATGAGCATGGGTCACCACTGCCGAGCGCTTCCCCTCCTGGGCAGCTCGGTCGGGCTCGCCCCAAAAAAAGCCGCCGATCGGTCCGGCCCGCATCGCCGCACCGTTGCCATACGAACCCCCGTCAAACATTCGAGGAGCTTCTTCGCGCCAATTCGCTCCGTCTGCGTACTGCGAGAGCAACTTCATCGCCCCGCTGCCATAGCCGCGCCACGGCTGCTCGCGATAGCGCTGGGCAAAGCGACTGGCCAGCGCATCCTCATCGATGGAACCGTGCTCTCTCAGCACCTCAACGACGGAGAGCGCCATATGGGTATCGTCGGTCCATTGCCACGGACCGTCCGGAACTTGCCGCGCCGCGACTGCCGCCCAACGTAGGCCAAAGAAACGTTCTCCAAAGGAATCGCCTACCGAAAGCCCGGCCAAAGAGAGCAGCGCTCGATTCAGATCGCCCA
>CAYHJH010000108.1:0-5775 GCA_964356605.1 uncultured Anaerolineaceae bacterium | reverse complement strand
TTGATGATGTCGGGGTGATGCTCGATGATCAGGACGGTGTTGTCCTGATCTACCAGCCGCTGCAATACGTCAATCAATTTATGAACGTCCGCGGCGTGCAGCCCGACCGAAGGTTCATCGAGCACATAGATCGTATGGCCGGGACCGCGCTTGGAGAGCTCTCGGGAAAGCTTGACCCGCTGGGCCTCGCCTCCAGATAAGGTAGGGGCTGGCTGGCCGATCTTGACATAGCCGAGACCAACGTCATTGAGGGTCTCGATCTTGCGAAGCATGGCGGGGAACGCGGCAAAGAACTCGGCCCCCTCTGTGATGGTCATCTCCAACACCTCGGCGATCGATTTCCCTTTGAAGCGCACCTGAAGGGTCTCCCGATTGAAGCGGGCACCGTTGCAGACCTCGCAAGACACATACACATCTGGCAGGAACTGCATCTCAATCCGCAGCTGACCCTGGCCCTGGCAGGCTTCACAGCGCCCACCGTGAACGTTGAACGAGAAGCGACCCGGTTTGTAGCCGCGCACCTTGGACTCGGGCAGTTCGGCGAATAGCGTCCGGATGTGGTCGAACAGTCCCGTGTAGGTTCCGGGGTTCGACCTGGGTGTCCGGCCGATCGGGCTCTGGTCGATGTTGATGACCTTGTCGATCAGCTCCGCGCCTTCAACGGCCTCGTGCTCTCCCGCCAACTCCCGCGAACCATGGAGCTTGCGGGCCAGGGCCTTGTACAGCACTTCAACCATCAGAGTTGACTTGCCCGAGCCGGAGACGCCCGTGATGCAGACAAACTTACCCAGCGGAATATCCACGGTCAGGTCGGCGAGGTTGTTCTCCCGGGCGCCGATCACCCTCAGCACTCTGCCGTTGCCTTCTCGGCGGGTCTTCGGAACCTCAATCTGCAGCTTCCCGGCCAGGAATCTTCCGGTGACGGAGTTGCGATTGCGGGCCACCGACTCGACCGAGCCTTCGGCCACCACTCGCCCTCCCGCTTCTCCGGCCCCGGGCCCGAGGTCGATCAGCCAGTCGGCGGCCCGGATCGTAGCCTCGTCGTGCTCCACGACCAGCACAGTGTTCCCCAGGTCGCGCATCCCTTCCAGAGTGCGAATGAGGCGGGCATTGTCGCGGGGGTGCAGGCCGATGGAGGGTTCATCCAGGACGTAGAGCACCCCCATCAGGCGTGAGCCGATCTGAGTGGCCAATCGGATCCGCTGGGCCTCGCCCCCGGAAAGAGTCGCGGCCGAGCGGTCAAGGGTGAGGTATTCCAGACCCACGTCTACTAGGAACCCCAATCGGTCGCGAATCTCCTTGAGCACTCGTTCGGCGATTTTTCTTTGGCGAGCAGTCAACGGCCCCTTGACTTGCTGCAGTCGTTCGGCCCAGTCGAGCGTGCGCGACACGGGGAGCGCGGCGACCTCGACAATATTCAAGTCGTCGATCGTGACCGCCAGCGCTTCCGGTCTTAGTCGTCTGCCTTCACAGGCCGGGCAGGGCCGATCGGACATGTATTCTTGGATCTTGCTGCGGATAAATTCCGACTGGGTCTCCTGATAGCGGCGCTCCAGGTTGCCGATCACGCCCTCGAATGCGGTCCGGAAAGTCGCCTGTCGACCGTCGCGGCTGTTGTAGCGAACGGGCACCTGATCGTCGTCGGTTCCGTACAAGATCAGATCCAGCTTCTGCTTTGGCAGCTCCGCAACAGGCGCCTCCATGTCGATCCGGTAATGCTTGGCGACCGCCTCAGCCATCTGCCAGTAATAGCCTTTGTGTTCACGGGCCTGATTGGCCCACTCCATCGCCACGACCGCGCCCTCCGCCAGCGAGAGCGACCGGTCCGGAATGATGCGCTCCGGGTCAATCTCCAGTTTGCTCCCCAATCCCTGGCATTCTGAGCAGGCGCCGTGGGGGGTGTTGAAAGAGAACGTGCGGGGTTCGATCTCGGCCAGGGTCGTTCCGTGTTCCGGGCAGGCCAGATGCTCGGAGAAGGGGATGTCGTGCGGCGGACTGGCACTCAGGTTTGTGACATAGATGGTGCCTTGTCCCCACCGCAGGGCCGTCTCGACGGAGTCTGTCAACCGGGTGCGAAAGGACCCGTCGGCCTCTTTCGGGCTAATCAGGCGGTCCACAACCGCCTCGATGCTATGAATCTTGTAGCGATCGAGCTTGATCTCTTCTTCAATTTCCTTGACGACGCCATCTACTCGGGCGCGCACGAATCCCGACCGCTGTAGCTCTTCCAACACGGCTCCATGGGTGCCCTTCCGACCACGCACCAGCGGGGCCAAGATCAGGAGTCGGGTGCCAGCCGGGAGGGCCTCGATGGAATCGACGATCTCCTGTGCGGATTGCTGGCGCACCTCTCGCCTGCATACCGGGCAATGCGGAAGTCCGACGCGCGCAAAGAGCAGGCGCAAGTAGTCGTACGCCTCCGTAACGGTTCCAACGGTCGAGCGGGGATTGTGAGAGACGCCCTTTTGGTCGATCGAGACCGCCGGGGAGAGCCCCTCGATATAGTCCACATCGGGCTTGTCGAGCTGCCCGAGAAATTGGCGGGCGTAGGCGGAGAGCGACTCGACATAACGGCGCTGCCCCTCCGCGAAGATCGTATCGAACGCTAGGGAGGACTTGCCCGAGCCGGAAAGGCCGGAGATCACCACCAGCTTGTCGCGGGGGATTTCGACGGTCAGGTTCTTGAGATTGTGCTCGCGAGCGCCGACGACCGTGATGTACTCTTGCGGCATTAGTCGACCAACTGTTCTATTCGGGAGAGCAAAAGTGAATTATATCAGACGGGGTCTGACGGCCGTTTCGCCACAGTAGAGGAGAGGCAATTGAGCGAGCCGTGCGGCCCGCAGACGAGCCGCGGAGAGCCAACGAAGTGGATTAGAGGTTCGTCCCGGGCTCTCTAGGAGGCTTGATCCGAGGGAAGTGGCTCACCGCACCATTGGCATTTTGTTTGGCCAACGGGGCTGACCCCCTGACACTTGGAGCAGGTCGGGAGCTGGGTGCGCGGCTGAATGCCACCATCCAGTTCGGCAGCCATGCGAACCACATCGGAGGCGCTGAGTGTGGACGGCGGGCTCCCCGACCGAGGCATTGGACTGATCCGAGCTCCGTGAGAGTCCTCGGCCAGCGCGTAGCCCATCGCGCGCAGGGAGCGGCGCGAGTCTTCACCGAATTCAGCGGTAGCTCCGGCCGCAGCCGCCCGCAGCCTGCCGGCCAGAATCCCGCGCATCTCCTCGGGAACCTGCTCCAGCAGGTCATCCGGCTGGGCGGAGGATTCTTTCAATAGCTTGCGAAAGCGGTTTTCAGGAGAGGGGGATTGCGTCGCTGGTCCCGCGGACGGAACCCAATCGCAGTACGCGCAGCGAACCGGGGTTGCCGGACTGCTGGCCGCATCGATTGGGGCCCCGCAGCCCGGACAGGCAAGGATGTCCTGCTGCATGATTCCAGACTATCGGACGGACGGAATGCCCACAATCACCTAATAATCTTCGAGCCCAGGCTCAGGCCGAGGACCCGTGGCTCTCGACGACTCGCGTGACTTGGCTGGCTGTGTTGACCGAAGCGAAACGTTTTGCGTAGCCCCGGCTGCGCCAGGCGAAGGTGGTCGGCTCCCCATCGGCCCCGGGGTGCACCAGGAGCGTGGATCGGACAAACATCGCATCGGGCGGAGGGGGCAAGCGTGAGAGCCTGCTCAGCAGCAGCCAGGCTGGCAACGCGTAACCGATCAGCCCCAACACTCCCAGCAGTCCCCCGGCCACCAGCGGTGCCTGTCGAATGTCGACAATGCGGAAGGCGATGGCGGCAACCATCAAGACCATCCCAACCAGGACGGAGGCCAGGTGCGCGGCCAGCCGCGAATTCACCGCGTCTTCGCTTCGTGCGCTGGCGCGCTGGTGGCATTGTCGGCACAAGGGAACTTGGTAACGTGTCTTCTTGGAGTCATCGGCGATCACGACCAACCGCATCGGAGCCGGCTGGCGCAGGCAATGGGCGCACAGACCGGCGGGAAAGCTGGGTTTACCCTCGCCCACTGCGACGCGGAACCGCAGCCCTGGATCTGGCTCTGCGGACTCGTACGACAGGATCGCCTCGCCTGCGGGTGGGGAACTCTGGGCAAGCGACGCGGCAGGTTCCTGTCCAAGGAACTCGTGCAGCGTGCCGATTCCGAATGGAGGGGTGGTTGCTCGCGCGGCAGTCCCGTTGCCTGGCCCGGCGGATGAGCCGATTCCAAGAGGTGGGGTTGGCTCGTCGGTCGGAGCAGTTTCAGCCTGATCGGCTTGCCGGAATCCGAACGGTGGGGTTGAATCCGAGCCTTCGACTGGTCCTGGGCTCGCGCCGGCAGCCCGTTCTGAACTTGCTTTTACCTGGACGGCCGCCAGTGCGACCCACCGTCTGAGCGCAAACCCTCGCGTGCTTGGGTAGTTGGGCGGGATGGAGCCGTACATCACCTGATTCGAGCCTTCGCTCACTACGAAGGCCGACCCGCAATTGGAACACTTGATGTGATCCGGGAGCCTTTCGAGGTGAACTACGGCCAGCGCCTCCACGCCACAAATGGCGCAGGCCCTTTCGGCTGCGAACTCAGCTTCCACGGTTTGGCGTGGAAGCGGTTGCATTCCCTCCATTCTTGGCGAGTACTTCCTTCCGGCCCTGGCTTCAATCTAGCATACGGGCATGGGCAGGGAAAGCACCCCCAGTTTCCTATTCAAAGGGGCCTTCCTGCTTGGCTCATGGATTGCCGGCCAGTGCCTCTGCTCCAAAGGCTTGTGCCAGCATAGCCAGCACCGCATCCCTTTTCGGTAACAGCACCGAAGCACCCCCTGGCGTTCTCCAGAAATCGGCCATCGATCGGTCCACGCTGAAGTGCTGGATTCGGGAAGAGTCACCCGCCACCTGAACGGCGGTCGGTACTAACGGCAATAGCTCCCCTAGTTCGAGATCGGTTCGCAGGGTGTTGTAGAACTGGTTGTACACCTCTGGCAGCCGCGCCAACCCGTCGATGCTGACCAGCTTGCTGAAGATTGCTTGCACGACTTCTTGCTGCCTGCGCAGCCGATCGAAATCGCCGGTGACTTTCCGCATACGAACATAGCAAAGCGCCTCGAATCCATCCATGTAGTAGGAGCCGGGGCCGTAGCCACGAACTACGCCGCCACACTCGTCGGTGATATATCCGGTCGATTGCACTGTGATCCCACCCAGAGCGTTGATGGCGTTCATGAACCCCGTGAAGTTGACCCGCACATACCCATCCAGATCGATCCCGAAGTTGTACAGGATGGTCTGACGGGTCATTTCAAACCCACCGCGAACATCGGCGGTGTTGATCCGATCCATCCTCCAGCCGGGGATGTACACATAGAGATCGCGGGGGAATGAAATCATTGTGACAGTCCCGCGTTGCGGATCCACCGACACGACCATCATCGTGTCGGTCCGGTAACCGCCGGTGTTGGGCCGCTCGTCGCTGCCCAGCAAGATCAGGTTGAGCACTTCAGGTGCGAAAGCGAGCTCTGGCATCGGCGGAGGGATCTCGGTGGAGGATGCCTCGGAAGGTCCCGGGAAGTTGGCCCAGATCGAGGTCGGGGTCGGCGTGATGGACGGCGTCGGCGTATCGGAAGGGGTCGGCGTCGCGGTGGAAGTAGGCGGGTCCGTGGGAAGTGGTGTAGCCGTCGGCACGGCCAGGGCGGTAGCCGTCTCAACAACACTTGTCTCCAAACCTGGATTCTGCACAGGGTTTTGCAGAGAGGCCAGGCAAGCCGTGGACAGCAATGCAGC
>CAYHJH010000107.1:0-5782 GCA_964356605.1 uncultured Anaerolineaceae bacterium | reverse complement strand
TGCTTTCCGGGTGGAAGCCAAGGCCCCGTTCGGAGGGCCGATTCGTCTGCGGCTCGATGCGCGCGAAGTCGTGTTAGGATCCGAGATCTCCAGCAGAGTGTGGGTCGAGGGTCATCGAACCACTTAGCGCGGCTTGACGGTATTTCAGCCGACTGCTACAATCCCGACCTACATACAACTGAATAGCGGGAGATTAGCGACTGCGTCTCAGTCTCTGGACTGAGATGACGAGGAGGAGGCTCCCCGCCGCGCGGCGGGGCTAACCCCGGGAAACCGGGGGAAAATCGAGCTGGTCAGCGGATGCCTCCGGAGCCCGCCACAGGCTTCGCTCTCCCCTCCAAGATGCCCTCGATGTGAAAACCGTCCGGCGACGGGCGGGACAAGCGTTGGGGGCGGTGGCCAGATCTGAGACCCAGATCTGATAGGAATCGGAGGGCCAGCTTGATGCACTTTGCCTGTCGGCACGCCCTGCGTGCCGTATTTATTTGCAAGGGGGCATGGAACGGGTGAGATACGTTCGCTATCAGATCCCGACCACTCCGGCCCCCAACCTCGCCAATCATCCCAGCCGCTTCAAAGTCCGCGTGAGCCGGCTCCAGCTGGTGAAGCTGCTTTTGCGCGAGCTCGTCCAGTACCGAGGCGACCTGAAAGTAGTGCTGAGTCGCCCGTGTGTATACGGTGTGTTTTCCGGACCTACGGGAGGGTTTGTCCCGCGCGAGCAGTTATGCGTTGGCTGCCTCCGTTGCACGATCCAACATCCAGAAGTCGTGCAGATCCTTCCGAATCCGGCCCGTCAGGAGCTCGGGGACTCGTACTTCGATCCCGAGCAGGTGGAAACGGTGCTCTACGAGGCTGCCACGGGTCGGGTGCCTGTTCGCGGAGCCGGGTATGGTGGCGGCTTCGGCGGGACGGGATGGGACGCGATGTGGACCGACATGTCGGAGATCGTCCGACCCACGCGCGATGGCATCCATGGTCGCGAGACGATCTCTACCGCCGTCGACATTGGTCGCAAGCCAACTGTTCTCGAATTTGGCCCGGCCGGCGAGCTGCTGAGAGGGTCGCTCCCCATGATTACCCTGCCAATTCCACTGCTTTTCGATTGGATCCCCGGCCTTGCGGACGAGACCCGAGCACACCAGGCGCTCCATCAGGCCGCAGGTACTCTCCAGACACTGATGATCGCGCCGGCAAGTCTGGCGCTTGAGCTTGGCAGCCACACAGTTCCGCTCGTAAAGTCCGCAGAACTAGATCGAATTCTGTCCGGCGGTGAGCGCTTCGCCATGGTTGAGCTTGACGGCTGGGACGCCGTTGCCTATCAGCAGCTGCAGGCGGCCCTGCCTCGGACGGTTGTCGCTGTGCGGGTGCCGCTCGGAGCAGGTCTGGTCGATCTGGCGCAGCGCGGGGTGGGGGTCTTCCACCTCGCGGCCGACTATCACGGCCGGACCGAGGAAAGCTTCGCCATGCAAGCCATTCGAGACACGCACGAACAGCTCGTCGAAGCCGGGTTGCGCGAACAGGTCACGCTGATTGGGAGCGGTGGGATTATCGCCGCTGAGCATGTCCCGAAGGCGATCATCTCCGGGCTGGACGCAGTGGCGCTCGACACCGCCCTGCTGATCGCCTGCCAGGCACAGTTCCAGGGAGAGGTGGAGCGAGCAGGCACCGCGCGCTTCCGTTTGCCGTCGTTCGAGCCGGGCTGGGGCGCTCAGCGCATCATCAACCTCATGGCCTCCTGGCGCGATCAACTGCTTGAGATTCTGGGCGCCATGGGGTTGAGAGAGGTTCGGCGCCTGCGTGGCGAGCTTGGCCGGGCAATGTTCCAGGAGGATCTGGAGCACGAGGCCTTCTCGGGGATCGAAGGGTATGAGCGCGGATCAGTCTGACTCACTGGCCCGGACCACCGAAAAGCACACCGAATGGCTCCGGCGCGGGTTTGCCCACTGGGCGCGGTCCGACGCTCACCCTCCGGCACTTGGAGATCGGCGCTGGACCGCGGAGCTGATCCTCTCGACCTGGCTTCAGGCGGAGGGCTTGAGCCCAGGCGGCCAAGAGCATGGTCGGGGACGCTCCGGAGGAGGGTTCGACCGGCTCTCCTTCGCATTCCTGCCGAGCTCCCAATGGCTCTCAATTAATACTCCGATCGACACCTCGCTCGACCTGAACCGGCGGCCCTACGACCCGCGCATCCGCATCCCGGTCCCGTGGTATGGAGCTGGGATGTCGTATGGGTCGGTGAGCGAGCAGGTGATGCTGGCCCGCGCCATGGCGGCGGAGCGCTGGGACACTTTCACCTCCACCGGCGAGGGTGGATACCCCGAATCGCTGGTGCCATACCGGCGGCACGTCATCACCCAGATCGCGACCGGTTTGTTTGGGGTGCGGGAGGAAACCATTCAGCGCGCCCGCATTGTGGAATTCAAGTACGCGCAAGGCGCGAAGCCCGGGCTTGGCGGGCATCTGTTAGGAGACAAGACCACTCTGGCGGTCGCCCGCATGCGGGAATCACCTCCTTGGGTCAGCCTGTTCTCACCGTTCCCCTTCCACAGCGTGTACTCCGTCGAAGATCACCGCAAGCATGTCGATTGGGCAAAGACGGTGAACCCAGACGCCCTCGTGGTGGTCAAGGTTTCGACGCCGACCGACATCGACATGGTCGCGGTGGGGAGTTACTACGCGGGCGCGCACATCCTGCAGATCGATGGATCGTACGGTGGAACCGGGGCGGCGCCCGAGATTGCCAAGAAGAACATCGCCATGCCGGTGGAGCTCGCCATCCCTAAGGTGCACCGCTACCTGGTCGAGGAGGGAGTGCGAGACGAAATCGTGGTGCTCGCCAGCGGCGGGCTGCGCACTGCCGACGACATCGCCAAGGCGATCGCCCTGGGGGCGGATGGTGCGGTCCTGGGCACCGCGGAATTGGTGGCACTCGGCTGCACCCGCTGCAAGAACTGCGAGCGAGGCCGAGGATGCCCCTTCGGCTTGACCACCACCGACCCGGAGCTCTCGCTGCTCGTCGATCCGGCGTGGGGCGCCGAGCGCATTAGCAATCTCTACGGCGCGATGCAGATGCGGCTTCGCGAGATCCTAAGGAAATTGGGGTTGGCGCGAGTCCAGGATCTGCGCGGCCGGACCGATTTGCTTCGCTACGGCCGGCTCGAAGAGCAAGCAGATGCTCGCGTCTGAGCCAAGCAAGGTGCAGGCTGCACAACTTATCCTGCGCGCCCGCAGCAGGCTGGTGGGTCCGGTCGATCCGCGGAACTACCTGCGCAAGGCAGAAGCAGAAGGCGGCTGTGGGGTGATTGGAATCGCCAGCAGTGTTCCGATAGAAGGCCGCCACCTGCTGCAGTCGCTGATCCAGATGCGTAACCGTGGAAACGGGAAGGGTGGAGGCGCCGCGCTGGCGGGAATCGATCCCGCAGTTTTCGGAGTCAGCCAGCAGCTGCTCACGGAATCCTACCTGCTGGCGATCGCCTACCTCGACGCGAGCGCACAGCCGGAGGTCGAACGTGAGCATGTAGAGGCGTCATATGAAGTGGCTCAGATCCATACCTTCCCGATCTTGGCCACTCTGGATCCCGCACCGCCAAAGGTCGTGGTCTATCTCGTTCGTCCGCGACAAGCTGCGCTTGACCAATTCTCGGCGTCCGGTGAACTGCAAGGGCTCGACCCAGAGACGATCTCAGATGAGTTCGTCTACCAGAACAGCTACCGGCTAAACATTTCTTTCTATGCTTCGTTGGGAGAGAAACGCGCCTTCGTACTTTCGCACGGCAAGGACCTGCTGGCGCTCAAGCTGGTCGGTTATGGAGAGGATGTGTTTCACGCCTACGGCCTGGAGGATTTGCGGGCTCACGTGTGGATCGGTCATCACCGTTACCCCACCAAAGGCCGGGTGTGGCACCCGGGCGGGGCCCACCCCTTTGTCGGGCTGCACGAGGCGCTGGTGCACAACGGCGACTTTGCCAACTACACCTCGGTCTGTTCCTATCTGGCGCAGCACAATATTCGCCCGTTATTCCTGACCGACACCGAAGTCTCGGTGCTGGTTTTTGACCTGCTGCACCGCACGTTCGGTTACCCGCTGGAATATGTCATCGAAACTCTGGCGCCGACAACGGAGCGAGATTTCGCACAGCTGCCAGAGAGCAAACGCCGGATCTACCAGCAGCTGCAGGCGGCGCACATGCATGGTTCTCCCGACGGGCCCTGGTTCTTTTTGCTGGCGCAGACGGCGAAGAACGGGGCTGGCGCGCGCGAAGCCCGGTTGATCGGAATCACCGATACGAGCATGCTGCGGCCCCAAGTCTTTGCCCTGCAGCAGGGCGATCCCGGGCAGCCTTCCATCGGCTTTGCCGCTTCGGAGAAACAAGCCATCGATGCGGCTCTCCACAGCCTGGCTGATTCGGACGGCCGATTCGGGTCCCGAGCCGACCTGGTCTGGAATGCGCGCGGTGGCAGCCATACCGACGGGGGCGCGTTTGTGTTCAGCGTGGCGCGGGGGCCGAACGGGGTGGCCGAACTACGGTGTAGGGACAAATTCGGCCGGCAGATCGAGATCGACGAGGATTCGCAAACGTTCCGCGGACAAGTCCAACTTACAGGACTCGGTCGCTCTCCGATCGATCTGGAGGGGTCAGTCAAGGGGGTCTTCCGTGCCGCGACGGCCGCCATGCCAGCCTGGAATTATCAAGAACTGCAGAACTTCCTGAGCGCCGTCGTTGACGGCCCATTGGACAGGGCCGGCCAACTGTCGCTGCTCGGCCTGCTGCTCGACCAGCGTTACCCGACTGGAAGAATGCGCCGCAGTTCGGTTCTGGCCTTGATCGATCACGCGCTTGGAATCTGGACAGTCGGCATCGCGGATTCACCATCCCGGGAATTTGCCTTTCATCGGAAGGGGAATCCGCTTCCCAGGCCAGAGGAAAATGAACAGGCCGTCGTCGTAGACGCAACTGGGTTCGCGGCCCAAGGCGAAGCCTCGCTGGCGCTAGAACTTCAGGCGCTGGTGGAGCGGGGATTTCAAAGAGTGATCCTGATGGGGACTCACGGCCAGAGATTCCTGGCCGCCGGCCTGGGAGCAGGTAGCGAGGGGGTGCACATCGAAGTCTTTGGCTCCTCCGGGGATTACCTGGCCTCGGGAATCGATGGGGCCGAGGTCGCGGTCCATGGCTCTGGCCAGGACCAATTGGCCCAGATCATGAAACGCGGGAGGCTGGTGGTGTATGGAGACGTGGGGCAAACCTTCATGTATGGTGCCAAAGGAGGGCAGGCCTTCGTCATGGGCAATGCGGCGGGCCGGCCGCTTATCAACGCAGTGGGGAGGCCGCAGGTGGTGATCAACGGCACCTGTCTGGATTACCTGGCCGAATCCTTCATGGCAGGCGACCCACTCAATGGTGGAGGGTTTGTCATTCTGAACGGGATCGGATTCGACCGGGAGGGGAGGGTGATGGATTTGGACTCGCCCTATCCGGGAGGCAACCTCTTCTCGCTCGCTTCGGGAGGCGCCATCTTCGTGCGCGATCCGGAGCGAAAGCTGGGGGAAGATCAGCTCAATGGTGGGAGATTCGTGGACTTAGCCGCCGAGCACTGGGAGCTGATCCGCCCGCTCCTAGAAGAAAACGCGCGGCTTTTTGGAATCCCGGTCAGCCGACTGTTACAGCGCGCAGGGCGGGAAGCGCCGCCCGAGGCATTCTACCGGGTCATTCTGCCCGCCGGGCACAAAGCACTGCAGCCGGAGCAGGCCTGGGTCAGCCACTAACAGGTTGCTGAAAAACCG
>CAYHJH010000106.1:0-5796 GCA_964356605.1 uncultured Anaerolineaceae bacterium | reverse complement strand
AAAAGGTTGAGATCTTGAAGTTGCTGCTTTCGAACGCCCGCCTGCTCATCCTCGACGAGCCCACGCGCGTGCTTGCCCCCCATGAGGTGGAAGCACTCCTAGGGGTGTTGCGCAGCCTTCGCGCCGATGGTTACGCCATCCTGCTCATCACCCACAAATTGAGGGAAGTTCTGGAATGCGCGGATCGCATCACCGTGCTTCGCCGCGGCCGCGTTTCTGGCACACTCTTGCGCGGTGAGGCTACCGAGGAGCGTCTGGTGAGCTTGATGTTTGAGAAGAAGCTTTCCGGCCTCAAGGTTGAGAAGCAGGGACGGGCAGACAGTGAAGCGCCAGTGCTGGAATTGAGGAGGGTCAGCACGCGGGCGGAGGGGGCCGAGACAGCTTTGCACGAACTGGATCTGGAGGTTTTCCCGGGCGAGATTGTCGGCGTCGCTGGGGTCTCCGGCAACGGACAGAAGGAATTGGTAGATCTGATCCTGGGCATAAAGCCTTGTGATGTGGGATCGAAACACCTGTTCGGCGAAGACGTGACCGGGGAATCGGTTCCCGCCATGCGCGGGAGGGGTGTCAGCTTCATCCCGGAGAACCCCTTAGCCATGGCCTCTGTTCCATTCATGTCGCTGCTGGAGAACATGGCGCTGACACGGACGCGGCGCTACGCCCTATGGGGTGGCTTGAAGATCGATTGGGAAGCCGTCCGAGAGGATTTTGACCAGTCGTCCGCGGATCTGGGATTCTCTCTTCCAATGTATGCGCCCGCCCGATCGCTTTCCGGAGGAAATCTACAACGAATGGTCATCGTCCGGGAGACCGCCCAGAACCCTCGACTGATCCTGGCCTCCTACCTAACGCGTGGACTGGACGTGCGAAGCACACTGGCAGCTCGCAAAGCATTGCTGCAAGCACGTGCCAGCGGTGCCGGCGTGTTGCTGATTTCCGAAGACCTGGAGGAATTGTTCAGCCTAGCCAATCGACTGATTGTGCTCCGCGATGGAAAGATAGTGGCCGCGTTCAAACCCGAACAGACGAGCCTCTACGAAGTGGGTCTTCTAATGACCGGTTCCGAGGTTCGGTATGCAGAAAGTAACTGAAACCGAGCGGCGAACTGTGTTCGCAGGCTCGATGGCGCTCAGAGCCCTCGCCCGCTACGGGTTCACGATCCTGCTCGCCCTTCTGCTCTTCGGAGGCATCCTGCTGATTTCGGGAAAGGACCCGATCCAATCTTACAAGGACGTCTTTGCATCCACCCTGGGCAGCGTTTACGGTTTCTCTGAAGTCATTGTGGCCATGACGCCCATGCTGATCACGGCACTGGCAGTCGCATTGCCGTCCCGCATCGGCCTGATCAACGTGGGTGTGGAAGGCCAGCTCTACCTGGGGGCGGGCTTCGCCACCTGGGGAGCGCTCACCTTCAGCCACCTGCCTGCCTGGATCTTGCTGTCGATCATGATCCTGCGGGGCGTGGCTGGCGGAGCGCTCTGGGCTTTCATTCCGGGCTATCTGCGGGCGCTAGGCCTAGTCAACGAGACCATCACCACGCTGCTCTTGAACTCCGTGGCCCCCATGATCGTGTCTTTCTTCATCTTCGGTTTCTGGCACTCTCCCGTGGACACCAACAAGACCGCCATTTTTGCACAGTCCGCCCGCCTTCCGACCTTCTTAGGCACCCGAATCAACCTGAGCCTGATCATCGCGCTGGCGCTGCTGGTCATTTTCTGGTTGGTCATGAAATACACCCGCTGGGGTCTGGAAATGCGAGCCATCGGCGGCAATCCTCAGGCAGCCTTGCGCAACGGCATCCCGTTGAAAGCCTATGTAATTGCGGTCATGTGCATCGGAGGTGGCATTGCGGGGCTGGCGGGTATGGCCCAGGTATCTGGTTTCTACGGCGTACTGCTCGCCAACTTCTCGCGGGGCAGCGGTTTCATGGGATTCCTGATCAGTTGGCTGACCGGTGGCTCTCCGCTCGGTATCTTTCTCACATCCTTCGTTGTTGCCATCATCTTCAGCGGAGGCAACCTGCTGCAGCTCACGCGTGACCTGCCCTATGCCATGATCAACATCTTGCTGGCTTTCACGCTCTTTGTGGTCCTTGCCCGGCCAAGGTTCCTCTTCAAGAGGAAGGAAGCATGAGCCTCCTTTCGGTTCTAGGCGTACTGTCGAGCGCGATCTACTCAGGGACCTCCCTGCTCTATGCGACGCTCGGCGAGATCATCGATCAACGGTCAGGCATTGTGAACCTTGGTTTGGAAGGCGTGCTGCTGGTTAGCGCGTCGACTGGATTTGCCGTGGCTTCAGTTACGGGCAATCCCTACATGGGCGTGCTCGCCGCTGCTCTCGCCGGCGGTCTCACTAACCTGATCCTGGGTTTCCTCACCATCACTCGCAAGGCCAACCAGCTGGCCAGCGGCCTGGCGCTGATGTTTCTTGGCTTCGGCGTGAGCGCGTGGATCGGCAGACCCTATGTCGGAGACAAGATTAATGGTCTGCCCATGTACACCCTGCCTGGGCCCTCGGGTCTCCCGCTCGTCTACAGCTCGCTCTTCAAGTTCGACGTCCTAATCTACCTGGCCGTCCCGGTGGCGATCGCTGTCTGGTGGATCCTTTTTCGGACGCGGTGGGGTCTTGGATTGCGTGCCGTGGGCGAGAATGCAGATACGGCTTTCGCCTCGGGACGCAACCCGCGCCTGATCCGCTATCAGGCACTCTTCGCGGGCGGTCTGCTGGCTGGCCTGGGCGCCGCCCATCTCTCCATCGCCTACGCGCTGAACTGGACGGAGTACATGACCGCCGGGCGCGGCTTTATCGCGGTGGCGCTGGTGATCTTCTCCAAATGGCATCCGCTGCGGGCCATCGTGGGAGCACTCCTGTTCAGCGGCGCGGTGGCCTTTCAACTGCTGCTGCAGTCCAGCGGCCTTCAGATCTCGCCCTTCCTGCTGGACACCATTCCGTACATCTTGACCATCCTGGTGCTCATTGCCTGGGGCGGCACGCGCAGACACTCCGCTCCGGCAAGCCTCGGACGCGTCTATCTAGGGACCGAATGAGCATGGAATGAACCCGCAAAAGGAGGTGTGGTAAGAGAACCTAACTGAGAATCACATGATCTACCCCGATGTCTAGCTACGTTTCGCGAGGAGAAGGAACCATGAAAGCAAGAATGTTTTACTCGATGTTGACAATGCTGGCGGCCGCCGCCTTGCTGCTCGCAGCCTGTGCTCAGACGGCCGTCACGACTGAACTGCCGGCGGAAGCCACCCAGCCGCCGGTGGAGCAACCGGCCGTAGAACCCTCCGAACCGCCGGTCAGCGAGCCAATAGCAGAAGAGCCCTGTCTAATCATTGGCGCGCTCCACGGCGGCCCGATCACAGATGCCGGCTACAACCAAGCCATGCATGAAAGCGTCATGGCGATCAAGGAGAACATCCCCTGCGTGGAGATCATCGAGGCTGAAAACGTCCCCGAAGAGGCGGGCGCAACCTCGACGATGGAAAACATGATCCAGCAGGGCGCAACGATGATCATCGCCACGGCGTTCAACCATCAGTACCCGGCTCTGGAGCTATCGGGGAAGTATCCGGATGTCGTCTTCGAGCATGCCGGTGGCTGGGAGATGGGCCCCAACTTTGCCAATTTCTTCGGCGAGCCTCCGGATACCTGGTACATGATGGGCGTCTCCGCGGGGTTGATGACCCAAACCAATAAGCTGGGCTTTGTCGCCGCCTTCCCATTGGGCTGGACACTGACATTCATCAACGCCTTCGAGCTGGGCGCCCAATCGGTGAATCCCGATGCAGAAACGACAGTGACTTACACCTTCAGTTGGGGTGACGCTGCCAAGGAAGCGGATGCAACGAATTCGCTTATCAACCAGGGCGTGGATGTCATCAGCATGCATGTCGATTCGCCCGCCACGATCCTGTCGACAGCCGAATCACGTGGCGTCTACTCGATCGGCTTCCAATCCCTGGCTGCCCAACAGTTTGCCCCCGAATTCTGGATCTCGGGGACGGGCTACACACTTGGCGATACGTTGACCTGGCTCGCATCGACAGTAATCGACGGGACTTGGACGCCGATCTTCCTGCGCTGCGGTATAGCGGATGGGTGCATGGCGATGGCACCATTCGGCCCCCAGGTTCCTCAAGAGGTCCAGGATGATGTCAACCAAGTGAGATCCGACATCGAAGCCGGAAACCTCGTCGTCTTCACGGGCCCCATCGTGGACCAAGACGGGACCGTGAGGATCGCGGAAGGTGAAGTTCTGACACCGGACGCCATGAGCTCGGTGGATTGGTTCGTTCAGGGCGTCATCGGCAGCCCGAAGTAGGTCGCCGACTCGAAATGGCTCTGCCGGGCCTCGGCTATGCCGCCGAGGCCCGGCAGCCCGCAATCATCATGCCCCACTACTGCATTCAGCAGATCGGCGCCAAAGCCCGGGACGAGCTGCGCATGCTGGAGCACGGCAATGTGCTGGCGGTGTTCAAGGGGATCGCATATCTAGTCACGCAGTCAGGTGCGCTGCTGTGGCTGGGCGACGAAACGCTCCCCATGCACACCCGCTGCCTGCGGATGCAAGGTTCGCTGCCCAGGGTTCAACCCGGTCAGTCGCTCCGGGTACGGGGCGACCACGTCGAAATCGGCTCTACGGCCTCGCTGGAGATTGGCTCTGCCGTCCTCTGGAACTCTCCGCGACCTTCCGGTCGGGGGCGGATCGATCTTGAGCAAGTTCCAGACCGGGCGCGGCGCTGGGGGAAGGTCGCTCTGGCGGCCAACCGGCCGAGCGGTTTCGCGGGCTGGATCGCGACGCACTTGGAACAACCCGATGGCGCTTCCGCGAGCATTCTTCGCTCCAACGACCCCGTCATGAACGTGGCTGGACCGATCCTAGATGGAATAGTGCAGGCCTGCACCCAGGGTGACTGGCAGCTCATGTTGGCGCGCTCGGCCGATCTCATCGGGCTTGGCGAGGGCCTGACCCCCTCAGGAGACGACTTCGTCGGTGGCCTGCTCTTCAGTCACGCGCATTTGCGCGCTTGGTATCCAGCGATCCCGGGGCTCCCCGCTCTCGAGCAGTTCCTGCGAACGGCGGAGCGCTGCACAAACTTGATAAGCTTTACGCTGCTCAAGGATTTGGCAGACGGCATGGCCGCCGAGCCGGCTCACCACTGGTGTAACGTCCTCTTGTCCGGCGGGGATCGGAGGCATGCTGCCTCCTGGCTTGAGGCCCTGATCCACATCGGCCATTCCACCGGCTGGGATCTGTTCGCCGGCATGCTGCTGGGATTGCTGCATTTCCCTTATCACGCAGTAACTTATCCCTCCGACACCAAGGTGGCTGCCCACAACTGGGGCGGTCCGGCTTAGACGGGACGCTTTCATGGACATCAAACAGAAGATCGAAGAGGCCAATCAAGAGGCCGTTCGCCGTCTGACGGCGGGGGACCCTGTGCTGGTCGATGTTGCCCCAGCAGGCGAAGTGATTCCGGGGATGGAGGGGAAGATCATCACTCATTCCGGCCCACCGATCGAGTGGGACCGCATGTGCGGCGCGCAGCAAGGCGCCATCATCGGTATGGTCCTGTACGAAGGGTGGGCCAAGTCAGCCGATGAGGCCCGGGCGATACTCACAGCAGGGGAGGTGCGGCTGGAGCCCAACCACCCTCACCGCGCGGTTGGCCCCATGGCAGGGACTATCTCCCCCTCGGCACCCGTCTGGGTGGTGGAAAATCGGGCCTTCGGCAACCGCGCTTTCTGCCGCCAGGTGGAGCCACGCCAGCAATTTGGCGAGTTCAG
>CAYHJH010000105.1:0-5865 GCA_964356605.1 uncultured Anaerolineaceae bacterium | reverse complement strand
CACACCCCACATATACCGTTCTCTTTTTCGCGCCTGGCCTTTTTTCAGTGAAGTCGTAGTTTCAATCCTTCAGGCAAAGATCGGAGCGCGATCATGACAACCCGTATCGGGATCAATGGCTTCGGCCGGATCGGGCGGCAAGTGGTTAAGGTAATCCTGGCCGAATATCCAGGCGAGCTGGATATCGTCGCCTTTAATGACCTGGGCGACCTGCCGACAATGGCGCACTTGTTCAAGTACGACTCGACCTACGGCAAATACCAGGGAACTGTAGAAGTCACGGACGATGGTTTGCGGGTAAACGGTGACCACATCCTGGCCCTCTCTAAGTCTGATCCTGAGGCGCTGCCATGGGGCGACCTGGGAGTCGACATCGTGATCGAGTCGACCGGAATATTCACCTCGCACGCGAAGGCCTCTAAACACCTGGCGGCCGGGGCGAAGAAGGTGATCATCAGCGCGCCCTCCAAGGACCCCGACGTGACAATCGTGTTGGGTGTGAATGAGGAGATGTACAAACCGGCTCAGCACCATATTGTCTCGAACGCCAGCTGCACGACCAACTGCCTGGCCCCGGCGGCCAAGGTCGTGCAGGACGAGTTCGGCATCGTGAAGGCGCTGATGACCACCATTCACGCCTACACCAATGACCAACGCATCCTCGATCTCCCCCACGAGGACTTGCGCAGGGCCCGAGCAGCCGGGCTCAACATCATTCCAACCAGCACCGGCGCAGCTCGGGCGGTCGCTAAGGTGATACCGGAGTTGAAGGGTAAGTTTGATGGCTTTGCGATGCGGGTGCCGATCGCGACTGTCTCGGTGGTCGACTTTGTGGCAGTCTTAGAACGGGAGGCAACCACCGAAACTTTGCATCAGGCTTTCCGGGCGGCTTCTGTCGGGCCGATGGAGGGAATCCTTGGCTTCAGCGAGGAGCCACTCGTGAGCACCGATTTTCGCATGGACCCGCGATCCAGCATCGTCGATGCTCAATTCACCATGGTCATGGGCGGCGACATGGCCAAAGTGGTCGCCTGGTACGACAACGAATGGGGCTATTCCACCCGTACGGCCGACCTGGCCGCCCTGATGGCCCGCAAGCTTTAGACCCAGCCCAAACGTGTCGAGCCTCAAAACCGTCCGCGACCTCGATGTGCGAGGCCGCCGAGTGCTCGTGCGGGTGGACTTCAACGTCCCCCTGGAAGACGGCATCGTCGTCGACGATTCGCGCATCCAGGCCGCCCTTCCGACGATTCGCTATCTCCAAGAACGAAGTGCACGCGTGATCCTTTGCTCACACCTTGGGCGGCCAAAGGGGAAAGTTGTGCCAGGCTTGTCCTTACGCCCAGTCGCCCACTATCTCGCCGGACTTATGGGAGAAACGGTCGGCTTTGTGGAGGAGTGCGTAGGGGCGAGGGCAAGAGCGGCGGCGGAGGCCCTGCGGCCGGGAGAGGTCATGCTGCTCGAAAACACTCGTTTCTACCCCCAAGAAACGGAGAACGATCCGGGCTTCGCTGCAGAACTCGCCGGGCTGGCCGAGCTCTATGTGAACGATGGGTTCGGCGCAGCCCATCGGGCGCACGCCTCAACCGAGGGGGTGGCGCATCATTTGCCGAGCGCGGCTGGACTGCTCATTGAGAGAGAGGTCAAGTTTCTGAGCGAGGTGCTGAAGTCCCCGGAACGGCCGTACGTAGCGATTCTGGGAGGGGCCAAGATCTCAGACAAGATTGCCCTGATCGGCAGGCTATTGGATTCTGTGGATTCCCTGCTGGCCGGAGGGGGAATGGCCAACACATTTCTAGCGGCGAGGGGCCTCCACATGGGGAAGTCGTTGGTTGAGCCGCACTCGCTCCAAGTCGCAGCGGACCTGCTCGGCCGGGGGCGCGACCAGTTGCACCTACCGATCGATGTCGTCGTGGCCGCGGATCGCTCGGAGGCGGCCGATCACCGCGAAGTTGCAGCGGAAGACATTCCGGCCGGCTGGCAGGTCCTGGACATCGGGTCGCGAACCGTAGCCCGATACTCGGAGGTCGTTTCCACGGCCAAAACAATCGTGTGGAATGGCCCAATGGGCGTCTTCGAGCTGGAACCATTTGCGACCGGGACGCGCCGCCTGGCAGAGGCGATCGCCCGCAGTCAGGCGCTCAGCATCGTGGGCGGAGGTGATTCGGTGGCGGCCGTTCGGCAGGCCGGCCTCGCAGATCGGATCACGCACCTTTCCACCGGCGGCGGTGCCGCGCTCGCGCTCTTGGAGGGGCAAGTCTTGCCCGGCCTTGCCGTGCTGCAAGACTGAAGCAGGTTCGCCCCGAAGGCCCCCGAGGTTCACTCATCCAGCGCTCTTCGCACCCCGACCAGCCACGCCCCAAGGCCGAGTCCGAGCCGCCCTCTGAGCATTCACCGGACAATTTACTCACTGTTCACCCGGAGTTGCCGCCCCCATAATCTAGTGATCCTATGCTTCTGGGCAACAAGGAGCGCTGATGCCTTTTAGGCAGGGCGAAAACGTCGGCCCGTACCGAATCATCGAGCAACTCGGTCAAGGCGGAATGGCTACGGTCTTCAAGGCCTACCATCCGGCCCTGGATCGCTATGTCGCCATCAAGGCCATGCATCCGGCGTTCATGCAGGATCCCCAATTCCTGCGAAGGTTCCAGCGCGAAGCGAGGGTGGTGGCCAAACTAGATCACCCCCACATTGTCCCAGTCTACGATTTTGCAGACCAGGCCGGTCAACCCTACCTGGTGATGAAGTTCATTCAAGGGGAGACGTTGAAGGCAGTGCTGGATCGAGGCTGGCCGACCAAAGAGCGGATTCTTGAGATCGTCCGGTCCGTGGGAAGCGCGCTGTCGTACGCCCACGAGCAGGGAGTTCTGCATCGGGACATTAAACCCTCCAACGTTCTGCTCACCGAGAACGGAGGAGTTTTCCTGGCGGACTTCGGGTTGGCCCGCATCGCCGAGGCTGGTCAGTCCACCCTCTCCGGAGACCAGCTCTTAGGAACGCCCCATTACATCTCGCCAGAACAAGCTCGTGGCGAGCAAAACCTGGATGAGGGGACCGACATTTACTCGCTGGGGATCGTCCTGTACCAACTTTGTGTTGGCCGGGTCCCCTACAACTCAGACACCCCCTTCTCGATCATCCACGACCATATCTACACGCCGCTTCCGCTTCCGCGAAGCATCAACGCCAAGATCCCCGAGGATCTCGAGAAAGTGCTACTGAAGGCCCTGGCCAAAGACCGGGCAGACCGCTACAGCAAGGTGTCCGACCTGGTGGAGGCTTTTGAAGGGGCGGTTCGAGGGATCTCGCCTTGGGCGCCGACCGAAGACGTTGCTCAAGCGGTGGTGACAGCCGCGCCGCCAGTCGCGTTGCGGGCAAGGCCGGCGCTGGCGACGGCGCCACGGGTCGAGGCCGGCGCGCAATCGGCAGCAGATGAAAAGCCCGTCCGGCGGCCACGGCGATGGGCGTGGATCCTTGGCGGGCTGTTGATGTCGATGCTCTGCCTTGCCGGTTTCCTCATTGCGATGGCAGGTGCCATGGAAGGGTCCGCGGCGCAGGCGCCAGAACCTGCACCCGTGAACCAACCCGCGCAATCGCAGCCGATCGAGCCGCCCAGTGCTCTCGCCGATCCGGTCGCGGCAGCCAGGGAGCTTGCAGTCGCCGAACCCAGTAATCCACTCGCTCACTTTGAACTTGGCAAGGCGCTGATTCAGGCGGGTGAGACCGGGCCTGCTGCCGCGGAGTTCGTGAAATCCGCGGAACTCTACCTTCAGGCGGAAAACTACTCTGGTGCAGCCGAAGCGCTCGTCACTGGCATTCAACTCGCAGGAGCCAGCCCATCGGCTGATCAGAAAGTGGCCGGGCTGCTGACTCAAGCCCTCTTTCTGGGAGCCGAGAGCGGCGAGATGATGCCCTACATCGAGAGCCTGAGTCAGATTTCACCGGAATGGGCCCCGCTTGCATCCACAAAGGCACGGTCGCTGCTGTATCTCGGTCAGCAGGATTCGGCGCGAGATCTATTGGACGGCGCGCTCCGTGCAGCTCCGGAGGATCCTATCGCCAACGCGGTGATGGTCGATGTCCACAAACTCTCTGGTGAAATCCCGCAGGCGCGCGAACTAACTGACCGGCTGCTCGCACGGCGTGCTCTCCCGCCTTGGCTGGCGGACCACCTGCACGCCGTCCAGGCCTCGCTCAGTTCCTAAGTATTTCTCTTAGTTGAGTCAACTCAAGGAGTTTCGGGCTTAGGCGGTCCCGAACTGCCGATCTCCCGCATCGCCCAATCCGGGCACGATGAAGGCGCGGTCGTTGAGGTGATCATCGACCGCGGCCAGGTGGATCGGGACGTCAGGGTGGTGCTCCTGCATGTGGGCGATCCCCTCCGGAGCGCCGATCAAGCCGACGAACTTAATTCGGCTGACCCCCCAACGCTTCAAGATGTTGACCGTAGCGACAGCAGATCCTCCGGTTGCCAGCATGGGATCCAGGACCAAACACACCGAGACGGTCGGCTCGACTGGCAGCTTGTTGTAATATTCGACCGGCCGAAAGCTCTTCTCATCGCGATACAGGCCGATGTGCCAGACCTCGGCCGAGGGCATGAGTCCCCAAACCCCCTCAACCATTCCCAAGCCTGCGCGCAGGATGGGAACCAGCCCAATCTTTTCCGCCAAGACGAGGCCGGGCGCCTCTTCTAGAGGCGTACGAATGCGAACCGGATTGGAGGCCAAATCACGCGTCGCCTCGTAGGTCAGCAGGGCCGAAATCTCGCGGATCAGCTCGCGGAATTTCTTCGGGTCGGTGTTGGCATCCCGGATCTTGGCCAACTTGTGGGCGACGAGCGGGTGTTCGGAGACGTGGACCGTCATGACGTGCGATGGACAACATAATTAGCCAGATCGGCTAGAGCTTGATGTTCTGGGCGGTCGGAAGGAAGCTGGCTTAACATGGTGAGGCAGGATTCCACATACCCCTCGGCCTCTCCCAAAGCCGCCTGCACGCCTCCGGAGTTCCGAATTGCCAGGATGAGTCGATCTTGCTCGTGCGGCGGCAATTCACCCCGCGTGAGTCTTTCCACCATGTCTGCATCGTCTGGGTGAGATTCCAGGTGGTGTAGGGTGGGGAGCGTGATCAGCCCGTTTCGAAGGTCGCTGGCGACAGGCTTGCCGACTTCCTCAGCCTGGCCCGCGAAATCCAGCACGTCGTCTACGATTTGAAATGCGATCCCTAGGCTGCGACCGAAATCCTTCATTGTTCGCTGGATCGAAGGGCTCACCTGGGCGAGCTGCGCCGGTGCTTCGGCTGCCAGCTCGAACAAAGAGCCGGTCTTGGCATAGACCCTTTCAAAGTAAGCCGTACGCAAGTCGGAGACGCTTGACCCAAGAAGCTGGTTTAGTTCGCCCTTTACAATGACCGTCAGGGTGCGGGCGAAGCTTTGCACGCTCGACAAGGACTGGGTGGTCGCCGCAAGCTGGGCAGCCCGCGCAAAGATGTAGTCACCGATCAACACCGTGGCCCCGCCCTCCCAACGGGCATTGAGGGTGGGGTGGCCTCTCCGCAGCAGCGATCCATCGATCAAGTCATCATGGACCAGCGTGGCAGTGTGCAGGAGTTCGATCGCCGCCGCCATATCGATCGTGCGCTCGTAGTCGGCTCCAAGCAACCCGCCGCTCAGCAGGACGAGCGTCGGTCTCAGCCTCTTCCCGCGCGCCCCGAGCAATAGCTCAACCGCCGAATCCAACTCCGGTTGGTTGGCGTACGTCGCCTGCCGCATGCGGGAATCGACCGCCTGAAGGCCGACGGCGACCAGATCAGTGAAGGTGAGAGTGGTGGTTTCCATGGTTCAGATTGAAGAGGCCCGCTGCG
>CAYHJH010000104.1:1322-5875 GCA_964356605.1 uncultured Anaerolineaceae bacterium | reverse complement strand
AAGATCCGGACTGGGCTGAGTTCGGTTCCGACATCCTGGTGTGGGGCGAGATCGGGTGGCCTGCGGAATGAAGCGCCGGGCGTTGGTGTTCACCGGTCCCCGCCGGGTCGAGATCCTGGAAGAGCCCGGCGCCGCGCCGAGTGGCGATCAGGTGTTGGTTCGGACGCGCTACTCTGGAATCAGTGCCGGTACCGAGCTGATGATCTACCGAGGCGAGGCACCGGCCGACATGCCAGCCAACGGGAATCTGCCAGCCCTTTCCGGCACGCTGGCATTTCCGCTCCGATATGGTTACGCAGCCGTCGGCGAGGTCGTGGCGCTCGGCCCGCAGGCTCCTCCCGAATTGCAAGACACAGCGGTCTTTGCGTTCCACCCCCACGCCAGCGATTTCCTGGTCAGCGCCGAAGAGGTCATCCCGCTCCCCAACAACCTGCCCCTCGAGGCAGCCCTCTTTCTTCCGAACATGGAAACAGCAATTAACTTCCTGCACGACGGAGCGCCGCTCGCCGGCGAGCGGGTGGTCGTATTTGGCCAGGGTGTCGTCGGATTGCTTACAACCGCTCTCCTGGGCCGGATCCCGCTGAGCTCGCTCGTCACGGTCGACCGCTATCCCAAACGTCGCGAGGCTTCCCTGAGTTTCGGCGCACAACGGTCGTTGGATCCCACCGAAATGCAAGGCCTCCAGGGCCAAGCCGATCTCACCTACGAATTGTCCGGCGACCCGGCTGGCTTGTCCCAGGCGATCACCGCCACGGGATATGACGGCCGAGTGGTCCTGGGATCCTGGTACGGGACCAAGCGCGCCGAACTGGAGTTAGGCGGAAGTTTCCATCGCAGCCGCATCCGGCTGCTCAGCAGCCAGGTCAGCACTATTTCCTCGCAGTTGAGCGGCCGGTGGAACAAGCGCCGGCGGCTCGATTTTGCGCTGCAGATGATTCGAGCGATTCAGCCAGCACGATTGATCACCCACCGTTTTCCATTCGAGCATGCGGCGGATGCCTACGCTCTGCTAGCCGAACATCCTGAGCAGACTCTGCAGGTCATTTTGACCTTCGAAGGCTGAGCCGTTGAATCTGATCGAAGGACCGCGAGGGACTTAGGGCAGATGTTCTCGCTTGCCGTGCGGCGCTCGTTCTCGGCCAGCCATTTCTTGATCGGAGGTGACTGGGGCGCAGAAAATCAGCCCCATTCACATGACTATCGCCTCGAAGTCGAGTTGGAGGGCGAGCGGCTGGATCAGCACGGCTTCCTGGTGGACCTGGTCGAACTCGAACGACAGGTCGACGCGCTGCTCGCGCAGTACCAGGGCAGGAGCCTCAACGAACTTGCGGCTTTCGCGGGGCTGAACCCCAGCCTGGAGCATTTCAGCCGCATCTTCGGCGAAGCGCTCGATCGGAGTTTGAACAACCACGAACTCCATGCGATCACGGTGCGGCTCTGGGAAGACGAAGCCGCCTGGGCCTCCTTTCGAAGGCAACGTCGATGAAGATTGGGCTCTTGATCTACGGTTCCCTCGAACAGCATTCCGGCGGCTACCTGTATGATCGGATGCTAGTCGAGGCGCTGAGACGACATGGCAACCAGGTCGAGGTGATCTCCCTGCCAGCCCGGAATTACGCCGGCAATCTGCTCGACAACCTCGACCCGCGGCTGCGGCGCCGGCTCCAGACCGAACGATACGATGTGCTGCTTCAAGACGAGCTCTGCCACCGCTCGCTGTTTGTCTTGAACCGCCGCTTGCAGCCAGTTTCGGTTCCCATTGTGGCCATCGTGCACCACCTGCGCGGCAGTGAACCGCGGGCCCGGTTTCTGAACGGCTTCTATCGCCGAATCGAGTGGTCGTATCTGCGCACCGTTGCTGGCGCGATCTACAACAGCCAGGTCACGCGGACCACAGTCGAGGGGCTGCTCGGGGTCGGACTTCCCGGAATCGTCGCCTACCCCGGCCGCGACCACTTGAACGGCCGGATCGAACGGGGCATGATCCGCGAACGGGCGACACAAGCGGGCCCACTGCGGCTGGCCTTCGTAGGCAACTTGATTCCCCGCAAGGGACTGCACGTCTTGCTGGATGCCCTCGAGCAGCTTCCCCCGGACTCGGTCCGGCTCACAGTCATCGGCTCACCGGACTTCCAGCCGTCCTATGCGCGTACGATCCGCGGGAGAATCGAGCGGATGAACGGACGGGTGCGTGTGCTGGGCTCGCTGCCGCACTCCACCATCCGCGAACACTTGATGGACGCCCACGTACTGGTGATGCCGTCCGCGTACGAAGGCTTTGGGATTGCCTATCTCGAGGGGATGGGCTGCGGACTGCCCGCCATCGCCACGACCGCGGGGGGCGCCTCCGATCTGGTGCGAGACGACGAGAATGGATTCTTGATCCCGCCCAACGACCCCCGCGCACTTTCCGAGCGACTTGCCCGGTTGGCTGCCGACCGTTCCCTTTTGGCACGAATGGGGGAGCGGGCGCTGTTATCCTTCGAATCGCATCCAACCTGGGAGCAGAGCTCGGCCAGGATTGCAGAGTTCCTCAAAGACTTCGCGGAGAGATGGACTGATCCAGTGCCACTCTCGCCGAACCCAACCGCCAAACACTATTAAGGAGGAAGACCGATGAATCGTTCAACCCTTCGCACTGTGATCCTGGTCACCGGGCTGATCACGGCTCTGGTGCATCTAGTCGTGCTGAGTGTTCAGATTGGCGAGCCCTCCCCGCTATTCATTGTCAACGGCCTGGGTTACCTGGCCTTGCTGGCCGCCTTTACCTTCAGGCCCGCATTTATGTCCGGGCGCAGCAACCTGCTCCACTATGCCTTCATCGCCTATACGGCCTTGACGATTCTGGCCTGGATCCCGGGCGGCTCGCGTACGCTCACCGGCTTCGCCACGAAGCTGGATGAGCTCATCCTGGTCTATGCCCTTCTTGCTCACCTGAGGGCGGAAACGGTGGGTACTTGATGCGGTGAACGAAAGCCCTGCCGGACATCAGCTCCTCCCGTCGAGCGAGGCTTTCTCCGCGCGCATGTTCGAGGCCTACGGCCTCGCCCGATCCCACCTGATCTACTATGGCATGCCATGGCGCGCCCGGCGACTGCGACAGTTCTACAGCCAATTCGTCCGCACCGGTGACCTCTGCCTGGACATCGGCGCCCACCTCGGAAACCGGCTCGCGGCGCTGGCGAGGTTGGGCGCACGGGTGGTGGCGTTGGAGCCACATCCAACTCTTTTCCGATTCACGCGACGAAAGTACGGAAACTGGCCGGGCGTCACTGTCCTCGAGAAGGCAGTTGGCGCCGCGGCCGGGACGGCCGTCCTGCGCTCCAGCCGGGCAAACCCGACCGTGGCAACGCTCTCGCCAGAGTGGGCGACTGCCATTGCCCGGTCGCCCAGCTTCGCTCGCGTCCGGTGGGATCAATCGTTCCAAGTATCCGTCACAACCTTGGACACCCTGATCGCGGAGTTTGGCCTGCCGGCCCTCTGCAAGCTGGATGTGGAAGGCTTCGAACTCGAAGCCCTGAGAGGTCTCTCCCAGCCGATCGCGACGGTCTCTCTTGAATACACTCCTGCTGCACGCGATCTCGCCATCGGATGCGTCGAGCGATTGCTGGAGCTGAGTCGCTACGAATTCAATTGGACGATTGGCGAATCGACTCGCCTGAAATCTCCTGATTGGATCTCAGGCAGCGAGATGATCCGCCATCTTTCGGCCTTGCCAGTCAATCATCGGTCCGGGGATATCTATGCCCGTCTCGCCTAGCCTCGCGAGTCTCTCTCTCACCCATTATCTAGGGGTGAAGAAATCCATCGACGATCGGGCGTTGAATCCGCGAGTTTGGGCCGAGCTTGTCCACGCCATCTCGGCCGTGCCCCGGCCACGCATACTGGAAGTCGGCTGCGGGATCGGAACGATGTTGGAGCGGATGATTGAGCGAGAATTGCTGAGCTCTGCAGACTACCTGGGGGTCGACCTTTCCGAGGAGAACATCATGGAAGCACCGGGCCGCCTCGCCAGTTGGGCAGAAGCATCTGGATATACCGCGACAGCCGAGCCAGGCGGCGTACGGATCACCGGCCGTGGCGCGTCTATTGCAGCCGAGTTCGCAAAGGTTGATGTGTTTGATTTCTTGGAAATTCCCGGCGGAAAGTCCACCTGGGACCTTTTGGTTGCGCACGCCTTTCTGGACCTGGTAGATATCCCGAGCGCACTTCAGCAGATGTTGCCGGCGCTCAAGCCAGGGGGCCTGTTCTATTTCAGTCTGGTATTCGACGGGCTGACGGTCCTTGAGCCGGAGCTCGACCGCTCGCTGGACTCGCAGATCATGGCGCTTTACCACCGAACCATGGACCAGCGCACGCGGCGAGGCCTTCCATCCGGTGACAGCCGCTCCGGCCGGCATTTGTTCCAGCACTTGCGCGACGCCGGGGCCGAGCTGATCGAGGCGGGCGGGTCCGATTGGGTGGTCTTCCCCCGCGGTGGAACCTATTCCCAGGCGGAGATCGAGTTCCTCGATTGGATCCTGCGGTTCATCGAGAGCAGCCTCGCCGGTCAC
>CAYHJH010000104.1:0-1222 GCA_964356605.1 uncultured Anaerolineaceae bacterium | reverse complement strand
CCAGACTCAGCACAACGACAGTCCGGGCCGCTAGCGGAGCCCACCTTAGCAGGGCCGCGCGGACCCACGATCGGGTTCGCTGGTAGACGGGCGCGCTCGGATCCACCGCGCCGCTGACCACCAGCCAATCCCGGGCGAAGCTGGCGAGGAACGGCCCGATGAAGAACAAGCCGGCCAACGTGGTCCCCGGAGGCTTGACGATCGGCCACAACATGGCGCCTAGGAAACCCATCATCAGCCCGGCGATCGGCCGCCGGCTGACGCTGCGCGGCAGCTCCCGTACTGGCCGGCCCGTTCGTCGCAGCGCCCACTTGCCGAGTTGGAACAGGTAGCTGGCCAAGCCGATCAGCAGGAACGGCCAGGGCAGTGCTCGGTACCACACCGCCAGCAAGGAGCCGGCGAACATCCCCAGGCTATCCAGTTCAAGGTCGAGGGCCTCGCCCAGCTGAGTAAGGTGCCTTGACCGCCTGGCCAGGTACCCGTCCAGGTAGTCCAGAAGCTCGGCCGTCGTGAACAGCACGGTCGGCGCCCAGGCCAGCACGCCCGGCGGCCGGGCAGAGAACAGGAATCCGCCAACCGCCGCAAGCAACAAGCCTCGGGCAAAGGTGGTGATCGTGCCGACTCCCAAGTCTGGGAGGAGGCGCTGTTCCGTGGAAGACCGGTTCCGGCCGAGGTTGCGTCGCAAGAACCAGAGCTGATATCCGGCCGCCAGGCTGGCGATCAGCAGCCAGCGCGTGGCTGACGACAGACCCCAAGCGACGCGCAGCCTTGCAAACCCAGCCAGCAGAAGTATCGCCGTCAGGACCGCCAGCCAGCGCCAGGTCCGGCGCAGGCGGGCAATCGACGGATCGATTGAATTCAGCCGCTCAGCCGAATGTGTCATCTGAGCAGCGCCATTCGATGGCTCCCGACCCGCAACCTCCTCCGACGGCTCCAGCCAGGAAGTCTCGATCCGCGGTGGACGGTAGGACTGCCGATTGGAGGAGTTTCCACACTTTCAGGGCTGCTTACTCCCTGAGTATGATTCAAGGTGCCAGCCTCATTGAGGCATCGAATTGAGAGGAGTCCCATACATGCTGATCAAGGAACGCATGAGCAAACCTGCAATTACCGCACCGCCCGACATGCCAATTCAAGATGCGCTCAACCTGATGCGCAAGAAAGGGATCCGCCGGCTCCCGGTTGTTGACAAGAGGGGTAAGCTGGTCGGCATCGTCTCCGA
>CAYHJH010000103.1:0-5947 GCA_964356605.1 uncultured Anaerolineaceae bacterium | reverse complement strand
CGACGATGGTTGTGGAGACTGCCATCCATGGTCGACCAATCGTCAGCCTGTGTCTCGATACTCCCGGAGGGTGGCACATGCCGCGCAAGTACTCGCTGCCGCTATCGGAGATCGGCAACTGGCCGACGCATCACCGCTTTCGAGAGGCAAAGGCCGGCCAGGTGGCTCTCAATGAGCTCGAGCTCCGAGAGGCCGTCAACGTCTACCTCGAGGAACCTCAGGCGGACGCCGGACCGCTGAGCGCCTTCGTTGAGCAGGAAGTAACCTTCACCGACGGGAGCGCGGGCTGGCGCACTGGGGAGTTCCTAAGGAGCCTGGTCTAGGCGCGGGCAACACGATGCGGAGATCGTTAGTGGTGTCATCGGTGTCGGAGAGTGGGAATGAGCGCGCGACTGGGGCTTAACCGCCATGCGTTTTCCTTGGGCGGCGCCTCGGGGGCGCTCCGCTCAGCGTTAAGGCCCATCCCCCTGGGGGCCGGACTCTTGGCCCTGGCCGGCATCCTCGTAGTCCTCTATGCCACACCCTTTGGCCCTTGGGTGTACAGCGACTCGACGGAGTACATCGTTTCGGCGCGCAATTTTCTCAAGGGCCTGGGAATGGGGCTGGTCCAGGCCTCAGGCGAGTACCAGACCCTCTCGCTCCACCCGCCGCTCTATCCGATGACTCTTGCACTGGGGGGTCTGGCGGGTGCCGATTTGGTGGACTGGGCCCGCTGGCTGAACGCGACATTGTTCGGGGTGACGATCCTACTCGCCGCTGGGATAGTAGCCTACGCCACGGGATCGCCATGGCTGGCGCTGGGGGCTGGCTTGGTCTTCTTAGTCCATCCAGGGCTGGTCGAGCTCTACACTGGCGCCATGTCGGAGCCGCTCTTTTTTGTCGCCGGGCTCGGAGGACTATTGCTCCTTCTCGTGTACCTCAATAGGGGTCGAGCTTGGCAGCTCCTGGGGGCGGGGGTGGCCTGCGGCCTGGCGCTCCTCACCCGATATCCCGGCGTGGCATTCGTGGCTGCTGGGGAGGCGGGATTGTTGATCTTCTCAAAGAGCGGCAGGCGGCAACGGCTCAGGGACGCCGCAATCTTCCTCGTGCTCGCGGCAGTACCCTTGAGTCTGTGGCAGATCTGGTTGGCTTCCCAGCCTGATGCGACCCCCTCATGGCAGTGGAACCTCCGCGTCGGCGACCTGTGGCAGGCCTTGACCCCCTTCCGCATCGAACTGGTGCAGGTGGTTTGGGGATGGATCCCGTATCACCCGCATCTCCCGCCTCTGCCCTACTGGCTGAAACCAAGGTCAATGCTGGCGGTCGGATTGATCCTGACCGCGCTGGTGGTCGCAGCGGCGGCTCGGATCTCCCGACGGGAACGGGCTCCTTGGCGGCGAGCCCGCAGCCTGCAGCTCGCGGTGCTTGCCTCCGCTTTTGCGCTCTTCAGCGTGGGCGTCCTGGCCGCGGTCTTTGTGTATTCGGTGCCGGCGCTCGACCGAGCGGATATCGACCGGCGCATGCTGCTTCCGCCTCACATTGGGCTGACACTTGCAGGGTTCGGCCTCGCCCACCTCGCGATGCGCGCCTGGCCGCAGGTTCGTGCGATCCCGTGGCTCGCGGCCGTGGGGATTCTCCTGTCTGCGAGCTGGTACCTCCCGCAGAGCTGGGAATTCGTTACCGACCTGCGCCGCGCCGGTGCGGGCTACACGGGCCTAACGTGGCGGAACTCCCCGACCTTGAATGCGGTGCAAGCCTTCCCACCGGAGCTGCCATTAATCACCAACGAGAGCGCCGCGCTGACATTCCTGCTCGACCGTCCCGCCTATGACCTACCTGAACTCGTCCAGGGCGTGAAGCTGCGCAGCTACGCTCGATTCGGCGAGGGGCAGGACCACGAGGAGCGCCTGTTCCGGGAGGAGGGGGCAGCTCTCGTGCTCTTCAATTCAGCCTACCTCCATTTCTATCGGATCTACGAGGCCGGGACTGAGGACAGGCTAGAGGCGCTTGTCCAAGGCTTGCAGCTGAAGGCCCTGTACGAAGATGGGGCAATTTACTTCTACCAACCTTTGACCGAATGATGGCTGAGTTTCAGGCAGAAGGAGGCTCTGTCCCCTCGATCGTGCTGATGAAGCAGGTCTCGCCCGTGTGGCGGCGCCTCATCGGCAATGCCGGCTGGGCCATCCCTTTAGTGGGGATTGGCGTCGTCGCCGCGGTGGCAAGCCTTTACGCTACGAAATGGGGCCCATGGTTGTACAGCGATGGCGCTGGCTACATCATGCTGGCCCGCAACCTGCTGGCCGGCCGTGGTCTTGGCCTAGTGCGGGCCTCTGGCGAATTTCAACCGCTTTCGATGCACCCGCCGCTGTACCCGCTTGCGCTGGCCGGCCTCGGGCTGACTGGAGCGGAGCTGCTCGGGGTGGCCCGCTGGTTTGGCGCCGCGCTCTTCGCCTTCACGATCGTGATCGTCGGCCTTGCGATCTTCCACCTCTCACACCGGCCATGGCTAGCCCTCGCCGCGGCGACAGTTACTCTGGCTTCACCTCAGCTCGTCAGGCTATACACCGGAGTACTTTCGGAACCACTCTTCATTGTCACCGGATTCGGCAGCGTTCTCCTCCTGCTGGTCTACTTCGCGACGCCGAGGCCGTGGGCGCTCATTCTCTCAGGGCTGGCGGCAGGCTTATCGGCTCTCACCCGCTACCCAGGGGTGGCCTTCATTGGAGCTGGAATTCTGGCGTTGTTGCTTTTCAGTCGTTCTAGGAGACTGGTGGGCACGTTGAGCTACGCTGCGATGGCGGTGGCCCTCAATCTCATCTGGCTGACCTGGATGAGCCGTCAGGTTGGCGCAGACCCGCCCAGGGAATGGAACTGGAATTTGGTCGGACTATGGGAAAGGTCGGAACCGATCCGGGGCGGGATTGTGGCCGAGGCCTGGAAGTGGATCCCCTTCGAGACCTCCCTCGGCCCGATTCCATACGCGCTGAGGCTCGCAATCTTCGCACTCGTAGGTCTGGCAGTGGCGCTCGTTCTGTTCCTGAGCCTGCATAAGATGGACCGCTCTTCGATGCTGGAATCACGACCGCTGCAACTCGCAGTGTTGATGGCGCTATTTTCAAGTGCCTACCTAGCCATTCTCGCAGCGGTGTTCCTTTTCAGCCTTCCGCCCTTGGAAGCCAGCGATATCGATCAGCGCATTATGACACCGGTGTACCTGGCGGTCGTCCTTGGCGCTTTCTCAAGCTTTTCGCTTGTGATTGGGACTTGGCCGAGGCGGATTGAAATCCAGCTGGTAGGCGTCGGTGTCACCCTGCTGGCGTTGGCTTGGCTCCTTCCCGAGAGTTGGAATTTGACGAGGCAACTGGGCAAGGCGGGAGAGGGATACACCAGTCCAGAGTGGATGAGTTCGGAGACGCTTCGACAGGCACGAGCCCTACCCGAGGGTATGCCCATCATCACAAACGAGAGCACCGCGCTGATGCTGCATCTAGATCGAGCTGCATACGATCTGCCTCAGATCCAGCAGGCCGAACGCGCATCTAGCTTTAGCCGCTTCGGAGATGGAAACACGGCCGAGGAGCGGGTCTTCCGTGAAGAGGGTGCAGCGTTGGTGCTATTCGACTCAATCCGATGGCAGCTGCATGGCATTTATGGGGGAGATGCAGAATTCCGTCTCGAGCGCTTGACGCAGGGCTTGCATCTCCACGTCTTGACCGAAGACGGGGCTATCTACTTCTACGATGACATCCGAGGCACAAACGGGTGAGCGTGTCCTGTCTCACCGAGCTGCCTGCGGTCGATCCGGGAGCCAATGCTGCCAAGAAGCTTAGAGCGGCGCTTCGGGGAAACTTCGGCGCTGTGGCCGTCTCAGCCTTGGGCCTGCTCGGAGTGGGGCTCACGCTCTACCTGACTCGAGACGGAGCCGGTGCAGGCGGGGATTCCGCCTGGTACATCATGGGTGCGCAGAATTTGCTGGCCGGCAACGGCTTCTCCAGGCTCAGCGGGGGTGGCGAGCTCCGGCCGATCACCGGCTTTCCCCCATTTTTCTCCGTGGTTCTCTCTGGTCTGGCCGCCCTCCAGATCGATATCTATTCTGTCGCCCGGCTTCTCAACGCGTTGCTCTTCGGGGCCACCATCGCCCTGGCCGGTCTCATGATCCTCAAGGCGTCAGGTTCGGGCTGGGCTGCCGCGATCGGGGCCGCGCTGGTGCTTGCGAGCTCAAGCTTGATCGAGATCTACAGTTGGATCATGTCTGAGCCCTTATACATCGTGTTGTCGCTGCTCAGCTTGCATTTCATCACTGTGGGAATCGCGGCGTGTGACCGAAGGCCGATAGTGCTTGGCGGATTACTAGTGGCAGGTTCTGCTCTTACACGCTACGTTGGCTTCAGCCTGCTGGCCGCCGGGGCGTTGTGCATTTTGTTGTTTGGGCCCGGTCGTCGGCGGTGGCGGTTGGTGAGCGCTGTGATGTTCGGCTTGGTCGCGGCTGCGCCGGCGGTGGCCTGGCTCTGGGCAGGTCCTTCCGCCGGCGGAACGCTGGCCAATCGCCAGGTAATCTTCCACTCCATGAATCCGGAGTTGGTGGATGCTTACAAGGGAGAGTTGGTAGCCTGGGTCTTCGCCAAGCAGCTGCCAATTCCCTGGGCGCCACGGGCACTGCTCGCTGCGGTTACAGCGGGGCTCGGCCCGGTCTATTTTGTTGTCAGCAGTCTAAGGCGAAGCCGGCTGCGCGTACCATTGGTGGAGAGCCACCGCGAGGCGCTGAAGTGGCTCTTGGTCAGCTACCTGGTCGCGTTCTTGGGGGTGATCGCAGCAAACTCGCTTTTCCTTGACGCGGCAACGACACTCGCTGCCCCTGCTCGCTACCTGGCTCCGGCCCTCGTTGCACTCGTGATCCTCTCGACTGTAACGACTGCCGAGCTTGTCAGTCAGCCAGGGTTTGGTCGCAGAGCGAGAGCAACCGCATCGGTCCTTGGCGCGCTGTTGGTGGCAATCCACGTCCGGCAGTCCCTTGAGCTACTGACTGAACCTGGTCTGGATCTGGGGTATGTCCGAGTTCGCCGAGATTCCCCCGAGCTTGTGCAGGGGATCCAAGCCATCGGCGAGGATCGCCTGATCATCAGCAACAATCCAGAGATGGTCTACATCCTCGCAGATCGGCCCGCCTACCTGCTGCCTTTCCGGCAAGACCCCTATTCTCAGAAGCCCAGGAGTGACTACGAACTCAGCATCCGAGCAACTCGGCGACAGCTCGAAGATGGAGCCGTATTGGTCATCTTCGGAAGTCCGGACAATCAGGCGCTCGAGGCAATGGATGATCTGAATGTGACGCCCTTGGCCGGCTTTGGGGCCAGCATGTTTTTCGGTGCCGCGCCGTAGAGGACCATGGAAATCTCGGTAGTGCTTCCCGTGTATCAGGAGCAGGCCACAATCGGCGGCCTCCTGGCCGAGTTGGTCGAAACGCTTGACGCGAATGGTCTCGACTATGAAGTGGTGGCAGTTGACGACGGCTCGGAGGACGGAACCTTGAGCGAACTCCAAGCGGCCCGGGTTCGGCTTGGAAGCAGGATCAACGTGGTCCGGCACCTATACAACAAGGGTAATGGAGCAGCCCTGCGAACAGGCTTACGAGTGGCCCAGGGCGACATCGTCGTCTGCATGGACGCAGACGGGCAGCACTCCCCCGCGGAGATCGAAGCATTGATCTCGAAGATCCCCCCTTATGACTTGGTCATTGGCGCCCGGCTTGATGGCCATCGCGGGCCCTGGCACCGTCGTCAGGCGAACCGATTCTTCAACTGGCTGGCAAGCTGGCTTTCGCGCACGCGGGTCGAAGACCTGACCTCAGGGTTCCGGGCCATGCGCCGGAGTGTGGCGCTGCACTTTCTCCCGCTTTTCCCAGATGGTTTCTCGGCTCCCACAACAACGACGCTGGCTTTCTTGAAAGGCGGATACAACGTAGCCTTCG
>CAYHJH010000102.1:4695-5962 GCA_964356605.1 uncultured Anaerolineaceae bacterium | reverse complement strand
TTTATCTGATCCGACACGGGCAGACCGAGTTCAACAGAAAAGGCAAGCTGCCCGGCTGGCTGCCGGGGATTCAGCTCAACGAGCACGGTCGTGCTCAGGCTGCACAGGTTGCAGAGCTCCTTCAACCCATCCGGTTCGAGGCGGTCTACTCTAGCCCGCTCGAGCGGGCCGTGGAGACCGCATCCGCCATCGCATCCCCACAGGGAAAGCAAGTTGAAATCCGGGAGGGTTTGGGAGAGGTCCGCGTCGGGCGCTGGGAAGGCCTCAGCCTGAAGTCCCTCCGTCGCAGGAAGCTGTGGCAGGCGATTCGCTTTGCACCGTCGCTGGCGCGCTTTCCCGAGGGCGAGTCATTCGTGGAAGCTCAGACCCGCATCGTGACCGAGCTGGAGCGGCTGCGCTCGGAGCACAAGGGGGCGATCGCCTGCGTGTCGCATGCGGATCCGATCAAGCTGGCAATCGCCTATTACATCGGCTTGCCACTCGACCAATTTCAGCGCCTCACCATTGAGCCTGCCTCCGTCAGCGTGATTGCAGTGGAAGATCACTTTGCCAGGCTCGTTCGCATGAACGACGCGCGCGCGGTGGGGACCGCGCCGGCCGGGTGATATACTTCCTCAGGCTTCCTCAGTTCACTACGATTTCCCCTTCAAGTTCGGCCTGAATGGAACTGGATCTCAACCCAGTCACGCGCATCACTACCGGCGCCATGGGGCCTCCCGGTAAGCGGGTTTTCTATCTTCAGGCGCGCAAGGGCGAGCAGCTGATCACGCTGATCATCGAGAAGCAGCAGGTCCAGTCGCTGGCGACTGGGTTAGAACGCTTCCTCGGCGAGCTGTCCCGTCGGTTGCCGAACCTCCCGGAATCCTCCGGCGAACTTGTGCGCGAGGAGATGGCTCTAGAGGAGCCGATCGAGCCGATGTTTCGGGTCGGTCAGATTGGCCTGGGCTACGATGAGGCCAGCGACCGGGTGGTGTTGGTAGCGCGCGAGCTCCCAGAAGAGACACAGGAGCCGGAAGTGGTTCGTTTCTGGTGCACCCGCTCGCAGCTGCGCGCCCTGTGCCTGTGGGGGTCAGAGATTGCCAGTCAGGGGCGACCCATTTGCGGCAACTGCGGAGAGCCAAAGGACCCCGAGGGTCATTTCTGTCCGAAAAGCAACGGTCACAAAGACTGACCCTTCCTCCCCGCCCTGAGCCAAGTCGAAGGGCCCGCCCACATGGAGCTCGACCTTCCACTCGAAGCCATTCTTGAAACGCTTTCCACGGGCGAG
>CAYHJH010000102.1:0-4595 GCA_964356605.1 uncultured Anaerolineaceae bacterium | reverse complement strand
CATGGAGCTCGACCTTCCACTCGAAGCCATTCTTGAAACGCTTTCCACGGGCGAGATCGATGTCTCGGGGCAGTTCGCCTGGGGTTCTAACTACACTTTCCTGGCCGATGTTAGCTCCGAAAGCGGCCGACTGAGGGCGGTCTACAAACCGGCCGAAGGGGAACAACCGCTCTGGGACTTTCCACTCAAGTCTCTGGCGCGGCGTGAGGTCGCAGCTTACCTCGTTAGCGAGGCGTTGGGATGGGAGCTGGTCCCTCCGACCATCTTGCGAGAGGACGGTCCTGGAGGGGGAGGATCACTTCAGCTGTATCTGCAAGGCGCTCCTCAGCGCCACTACTTCACCTTTGAACCACATGAAAAGCAGCGCCTGAGACCGGTCGCGCTATTCGACCTGCTCGTCAACAATGCTGACCGCAAAGGAGGTCACATACTCCTGTCTCAGGATGGCCATATCTGGTTGATCGACCACGGGGTGTGCTTTCATGAGAAGGACAAGCTGCGAACTGTCATCTGGGATTTCGCAGGTGAGCCAGTCCCTGCCGACCTGTTGGTGGCGACCGAGCAGTTCCGGATCCAGCTCGACGGTCGGGGACCATTGCGGAGTCAGCTTTCTCCGCTACTAAGTACGGCTGAAATCGAGGCGCTCATCGGGCGCACGGATCACGTCCTGGCGGAGAAGCGATTCCCCGTGCCGGGACCGGACCGCCCTTACCCGTGGCCGCTGGTGTAGCTGGCGAGCGATGATGGCTGAGACCCAACAATCGTCAAGAGTCGCGTCCGATGTCATCGCTCGGTCATTGTAGTTGCCCCCACAGGTCTGGGGCTGCGAGACGATGAGAACGGTGCGGCTTGTGTTGATCGGTTTCGGAAATGTTGGGCGGGCACTGGCCCGCCTGATCCTTTCCAAGGATGCCGAACTTCAAGAAGCCCACGCGCTCAGCCTCAAGATTGTCGGCATCGGCACAGGCAGCCACGGCGCCGCAGCAAATCCGGAAGGACTGGACCTGAGCCGGGCGCTGCAGTTTATCGAGGCGGGCAGGAATCTGCAGGAGTTGTCTTGCGAACCAGTGCCGGCGGACAGTTTGGAGCTGCTGCATCGGGTCGGCGCCGAAGCCCTGCTGGAATCCATACCGGTGGACTACCACGCCGGCCAGCCGGCGATCCGATTTCTCACCACCGCGCTCGAACGCGGGATGCACGCCATCACCGCCAACAAAGGTCCGGTGGTCCACGCCTACGACTCGCTCCATTCCCTGGCTCAGCGCTCTGGCCGTCATTTCCGCTTTGAATCCGCGGTCATGGACGGGGCGCCCGTGTTCTCCCTCTGGCGGGAGTGCCTGCCCGGCGCCCGGCTCCAATCGTTTCGCGGTGTGCTGAACTCGACGACCAATCTGATCCTCTCTTTAATGGAAGAAGGCACCACCTTCGACGCTGCCGTCGTGGAGGCCCAGCGGCGCGGCATCGCCGAGAGCGATCCTTCAGGGGACATCGAGGGGTGGGACGCGGCCATCAAGGTTGCGGCCCTCGCCACGGTCCTCATGGGAGTTCCCACCCGAATCCAGGATGTTCAGCGAAAGGGCATCGGTGACCTGACGAGCGACGCCGTCCGGCAGGCGGCTGCTGCCGGTCGGCGCTGGAAGCTTGTATGCAGCGCCGTGAGGAAAGGCGCCAGCGTACAGGCGCGAGTCGGACCGGAGTCGGTTGATCCCTCCGACCCGATCTACCACATCATGGGGACCTCCTCAGGAGTGACCTTCAAGAGTGACGTGCTCGGTGATCTGACCATCACCGAAACCGACCCCGGGCCAGACACGACCGCGTACGGACTGCTGGCTGATTTGTTGGGTGCGATTCAAGAAAGTTGAAATATGGACCCGGGACCGCTGCAAGCCGGTGCAGTGGCCGAATACACCGATCGGCGGGAGCGGAACGATGGGCGAATCTCCGATTGAGCGTTCTATGGGGACGATAAGGGCAGTCTTCTGGGACCTGGGTGGTGTGATCATTCGCACCGAGGATCGGTCGCGTCGGGTAAACTGGGAAGACCGCCTGGGCCTTGCGCCGGGCGAGCTCGACCAGATCGTGTTCGCCGGGGAGATGGGCCGCAAGGCAGCCCTAGGTGAGGCCAGCGCGAGCGACGTTTGGACCTGGGTGTCCGAGCGGCTTGGGCTGGACGACCAGCAGGCCCAAGTTCTGAGACGAGACTTTTGGAGGGGGGAGGATCTCGACCAGGATTTGGTAGCCTACATCCGCCGGTTGAAGTCCAACTTCCGTACCGGACTGATCTCCAACGCCTGGCCGGAGATCCGGGCGCAGATTGAGAATGAATGGGGGATCGCCGACGCGTTCGACGACTTGATCATCTCTGCCGAGGTTCGGCTGGCCAAGCCGGATCCCCGCATCTTCCGGCTGGCACTCGACCGGCTCGGAGTCGAGGCCGGCCAGGCCCTGTTCGTCGACGATTTCACCGAGAACACGAAGGCCGCCGCCGCACTGGGAATGCACACCGTGCACTTCAAGAATAGCGGCCAAGCCCAAGAACAGGTCGAGTCCATTCTGGGCTCTCAGGCGATCTGAGGCTCGCTTCTTGCACTTGCGAAGCCGGCGCGGCACAATCGCCGGCGCTCAAGCTTCGAACACCGAGGTCCGTCGGCTGCAACCGTTCACGAGACGGGGGACCTCGCCTCCAGGGGGAAATCCGCCCGCGTGACGTCCAGCCCTAAGGCCATTCTGCTCAACCGGCGTACGATCATCTTCCTCTTCGGCATGATGCTTACGCAGTTCTCCATCAGCATGCCGATGGTGCAGATTCCGATCTATGTGAAGGAACTCGGCGCCAGCATCTCGGAGATCGGCCTCTTCTTCACGATCTCCATGATCTTTCCATTGCTGGTGACCCTCCTGGGAGGCTGGCTGGCCGACTCCCTTGGGCGGCTCAGAGTGATCTTCATCGGCAGCCTGACCGGTGTACTGACGTTCGCCGCATACGCCATTGCACCCACCTGGCAGGCGGCACTACTGGGCCCTGCTCTCATGGCGATCACCTCTTCGCTGACGATTCCGGCGTATTTCGCTTACATCGCCGACATTACGCCCGAAGCCTCCCGCGGACGCATGTACGGACTCTCGCAGACGGTCTACAACGCCTCGGCCGTCGTCGCCCCTCCGATTGGCGGCCTCATTGCCCAGAGTTTGGGCTATCGATTCATGTTCAGTCTGTCGAGCGTTGTCTTCGCGGTTGCCGCGCTGATCTTTCTTTATCTGTTGCGATCGGTGTCCACACTGACGATTGGTGAACGCGAAGTCTCCCTGCGGGCGCTGCGGAGCTCACTGGGTCAGATGCTGGGAATGTTCCTGGCCGGTGGCGTTGTCACCTGGATCCTGATCGTCGATGGCGTGCGGGATATCGCGTTCAAACTCTCCTACAACTTGATGCCCGTCTATCTGACTGAGATTGGCGGACTCAGCAAGCAGGGGATTGGCCTGCTGGACGGCATCTATGGGTTCGCCTTCCTGATCGTCTTGTATCCGGCCGGCTGGTTGGTGGACAAGACCAGCGAGCGGGTGGGTATCGTGGCGGCGCTGATTGCAGTCATCAGTTCCCGATTGGTGTTCGCCTTCGCGGGAGGTTTCGGGGGGTTTGCCCTTTCCTGGGCGCTGCTCGGCATCGGGGCGAGCCTCTTCGAGCCCTCTGGAAGTTCGCTGATCACGAAGGCGGTGCCCCGGCATCTGCGCGGCACGGCCTTTGGGTTATTTGCCACCAGCCTGAGTATTTTCTCCTTGCCGGCTCCCTTGATCGGCAGCCAGATCTGGAATCTCTTCGGGCCGATCTACCCGTTCCTGATCACGGTTGGCATGGGGAGCCTGACGGTGATCCCGGCTTGGTTCAAGCTGGTTCTGCCACGCCAGTCAAAGGGGAGGCCCTTCGCACATGAGGCCGCGACCCTCCCGACCATCGGGCAATCAGAAAACGCCACCGTGCTCATTGCCGGATTGCCGGCCGGGTTGGCGGACTCCTTGCGGACCCAAGGTCGGGAGATCCTGGCAGCGCATGGTGGGGTCCTGGACTCTTCCGGGCAGAGCAGGCTAACCGCCTGTTTTGGGATCTCGCCTCACCGGGCCCCACCCCAGGTCAGCGCGCTGCTGGCAACTCACGCGGCCCTCTCGCTCGCGGAGGCTCTGGGGACCCCTCGCGGCGAGCAAGACCTTCCCGGTATAAAAATTGGAATCGGGATCGCGACCGGCGAGGTGACGGTGAGCCCATTTACTTCGACCCGTCAGATCGATCAGGGAGTTCGATTCGGGGATACGGTGACCGTGCTGGGGAGTTTGCTGCGGGAAGCCGAGGCCCTGCAGACCTTCAGCCTGGCCTCCGGCGGATTGCTGATCAGCGAGCGCACCTATCACAGCCTCGCTCCGGCGCGGCATCAATTCAACTTCGGCCGGAGCGGGCCGGTCAGGCTGCCCGGGGAAGCTCGCGAGCCGTTGGCCTACGAGGTCCTCGGGCGGGCCCGTCCGCTAGAGCTTGGTCCGCAGAGCCCGGCAAGCGGTTAAGCCAACTTCCCTGTTTCGGAAAAAAAAAGAGGAGAGCCCCC
>CAYHJH010000101.1:0-5995 GCA_964356605.1 uncultured Anaerolineaceae bacterium | reverse complement strand
GGAGAGGGGGTAGGGGGTGAGGGGGTGACGGCACATTTTTCAGCAAGCTCCTAATCGTCGATGCGTTCGATCTGCGCGCCGAGGTCACGCAGTTTCTCGTCGATCCGCTCGTAACCGCGCTCGATCTGGCCGATGTTGCGGATGGTGGAGGTTCCCTTGGCTGCGAGCGCTGCTAGCACCAGTGCCATCCCGGCTCGGATGTCTGGGCTGTCCAGATGCTCACCGATCAATTGGGTCGGTCCTTCTACGATGCAGCGGTGTGGGTCACACAAGATGATCTTGGCGCCCATCGAAACCAGCTTGTCCACAAAGAACATCCGGCTTGGGTACATCCAGTCGTGGAAGAGCACCGACCCTTTCGCCTGGCTGGCCACGACGATGGCGATGCTCACCAGATCGGTTGGAAAGGCCGGCCAGGGCATTACCGTGATCTCGGGGACGAACCCACCCAAGTCGGTTTGGATCTCGAGGGAGGGCGGGGCCTCCACCACAATATCCCCGTCTTGCTCCAGCCAATCCACGCCGAGACGATTGAAGACCAGCCGGATCATGTCGAGGTGCTGCACCCCGGCGCGTTTGATGCGGACCGACCCTCCGGTTACGGTCGCAGCCACGATAAAGCTGACCACCTCGAGATAGTCGGGCCCGATCGTATGCTCGCCCCCATGCAGCTGCTCCACGCCTTCGATTTGGAGAGTGTTGGAGCCGATGTTCTGGATCCTGGCTCCCAAACTGTTCAGGAAGTGACAGAGCTCTTGGACGTGTGGCTCGGAAGCGGCATGGCGGATCATCGAGGATCCCTCGGCCCGCACGGCGGCCATAATCGCGTTCTCCGTAGCGGTCACGCTGGCCTCGTCCAGCAGGATGCTGCCTCCGCGCAGGCGATCGCGGGCCTGCATGTGGAATTCACGCTCGTTATAGCTCGCCTCGACCCCCAGGGCCTGGAGGGCCAGCAAATGGGTGTCGATCCGCCTACGGCCGATCACGTCGCCGCCCGGGGGCGGCAGGTCAATGCCTCCGAATCGGCTCAGCATCGGGCCGGCTAACAAGATCGAGGCGCGAATGCGCCGGCAGAGCTCGGGATCGAGCCGCGCCCGCTCGGCGGCATGGGTTCGAATCCGCAGGCTCGAGGCGCCCATCTGCTCGACCTGCACCCCGAGGCTTTCCAGCAGTTTGCGCATGATGTGCACGTCCCCGATATCCGGGACGTTGTGCAACGTCACTGGCTCGTCGGTCATGAGGCAGGCGGTCATCAGCGGCAAGGCCGCGTTCTTGTTCCCGGAGGGAGAGACCTCTCCGCGCAAGGGCTGTCCGCCTTCGATCCGAAATGCTGGCATGGCTATGCTTTCGCTCGCAGCTGAACGATTTGGCCGGGAGTGATGGCCAGTTTTGCCGCCGCCGAGTCCTGGTTGATGCCAATCTCGAGCAGGCCGCTGCTGCCGATATAGGCCACTCCGCGGCCGGGCTCCACATCGGCAAACGTTCGGCGCAGGGCGAGCTCGTCACCGTTGGGCAGCCGAACGAGGTGATCCCGACCCGTCAGGCGACTCGCGGGTCCCTGGCCAAGCCAAGGATCCAGGCGGAGCTGGGCCTCCTCGCGGCGCAAGATGCCGATGCTGGTCATGAGATTCCCAAAATGGTCGGCGTACAAGATCTCGCCTTCAACGACGTCCCCGTCGAGTGTTTGAAGATGAGGCGTTGGAAACTGGACGAGCGCATCGGCCGGCGGTCCCAGATCGGACAATCGTACTCCCGAGGCCAGGTGGGCGGCGGCAGGAGCGAAGATATCTCTGCCATGGAACGTTTCGCTCGGCTCTCCTAAACGGAACTCCTGGGCGGCAAGTTCAACGGCGTCTGGCGGACCATCGCGCTCGATCAGATAACTGAACAGCCCATTGTCAGGCCCGACACAGATTCTCTCCGGCCAGGCGACGGCTAAGGCCCGGCGGGGCGAGCCGACTCCCGGATCGACGACACAAAGGAAAATGGTCTGAGGCGGGAAGTAGGGAGTGGCTTGCCAGAGCGCGAAGGCTCCCGCCCGAACGTCACCGCGAGGGATATCGTGGGCCAGGTCGAGGATTGTGGCATGTGGGGAAATGGTGGCTAGGACGCCCCTCAGGACGCCGGCATAGGCATCTTGGGTACCGAAGTCTGTGAGCAGTGCGATCCACGGCCCGGCCACAGGTTGGCCGGATTGTAACGGACGGCCATGGAGGGGTCAAACGACGCCTCCCACAGTCCCCCTTGGAATCCTGACGGTCATCTGGGTATTCGGCTGCCGAGTCCAAGGGCAGGATGGATGAAGTCCGATGACGTGTGCAAGTGGGGGGCTATCTTTCCAGCTCAGCCCCCAGCTCGCGCAAACTGCTGCCGGAATGCATCGTCATTCTCCAAATACCTGGATTCTGGCCTTCCAGGGTCCGCATGGTAAAATCATCTTTCGTGGAATCCCAAGCCACTTCGAAGCCAATCGGCGTGCTGAAAGCTTTCTCCACGGGCTTCGATCGAGTTGCAGCCCGTCCGTTCCTGATCATTCCGCCGCTAGCACTGGATCTGTTTCTCTGGCTGGGGCCCCACCTGCGAATCTCGACTATTGTGAGCCGGGTCGCGGCTTCTGTCGGGGCAGTGGAGGGGGTGATGGCAGAACAGGCCTCCCTGCTTCAGAAGGCGCTGGAAGGCTTAGGAGAGAGCTTCAATCTTCTCTCGGCGCTCAGCACCGTCCCAATCGGGATTCCAAGCCTGATGGCCGGGAGGATGCCGCTCGATAGTCCACTGGGACCCAATGGCCACCTCGAAATATCAGACCCGGCACAAGTGATCTTACTCTGGCTGCTGATCTCTGCTCTGGGGCTTGGGCTGGGAGCTTTTTACCAAGTCTGGATCGCCGGCACCCTCGCCCCGGATTCGGAACTTGCTTCAGGATGGAGCGCTGCCGTCCGCATGATTGGGTTTGCCGCTATCCTCTCCGCTGGCACGCTGGTAGTCGGCACCTCCGTGGTGCTGGCGGCTACCCTGGCGACCCTGCTCCTGCCATTGATCGGCGCTGGCGTTATGTTTCTGGGATTCAGTTTGCTTTTCTGGCTGGGGATATATCTGATCTTTACGCCACACGGAATCGTCCGTTACAACCTGGGGGTGATTCGGGCGATGCTGGAGAGCTTCGCGGTGGTAAGGTGGAATCTGCTCAGCACGGTCAGTTTCCTGGTCCTGGCGTTCAGCACTTACTGGGGACTAAACGTGGTTTGGGAGTTGCCGGATGCGTCCTCCTGGTTCTCACTACTGGCAGTGATTGGCCACGCGTTCGTGAGCACCACGCTTCTGGCTGGCAGTTATGCGTACTATCAGGGTCACCGGGATTGGTTGCAGCAGGCAAGGAGTTTAGGCACTGGCCTCCCCAAAACCTAAGCCGAGGAGAACCCGATTGGCAAAGAAGCCTGCGACGAAAGTTAGCAGTTACGCAGCGAAAGACATCCAGGTCTTGGAAGGCCTGGAGGCTGTCCGCCGGCGGCCGGGCATGTACGTCGGCGGCACGGACATCAGAGGACTCCATCATCTGATCTACGAGGTGGTGGATAACTCAATTGACGAGGCCCTGGCGGGAGCTTGCGATCGGATCACGGTGACCATCCACTCTGACAGCAGTGTCACCGTAGTAGACAACGGGCGCGGCATTCCGGTCGAGATCCACCCTAAGATCAAGAAACCGGCGCTGGAGGTCGTGATGACCATGTTGCACACCGGCGCCAAGTTTGGCGGCGGCGGCTACAAGGTCTCCGGCGGGTTACACGGCGTCGGGGTTTCTGCCGTCAACGCGCTCTCCGAATGGTGCGAGGTGCAGGTCCGGCGGGATGCAAAAGTCCACGCGCAGCGCTACATGCGCGGCGCTCCGGTTGGCCCCGTGGAAGTGGTTGGGAAAGTCGCGAAAGGGGAGACTGGGACCAAGATCACATTCTTGTATGACCAGGAGATTTTCAAGGGCAATCTCGAGTACCGCTTCGAGACCCTGGTTCAACGGTTCCGCGAGATGGCATTCGTCACCCGCGGCGTCACGATCTATTTTGTAGACGAACGCAGCGAGCGGGAGATGACTTTCTACTTTGAGGGCGGGATCGAGTCATTCGTCAAATACCTCAACCGCAATCGACATGTATTGCATCCCGTTGTGCACGTCGACCGACAGCTGAATGGAACCGGGATCGAGGTCGCGCTGCAGTACACCGATGCCTACGCGGAGTCGGTCTATTCGTTTGCCAATACGATCAACACGATCGATGGTGGGACCCACCTTACCGGCTTGAGGGCGGCGGTCACTCGCACGATCAATGACTACGGCCGCAAGGCCGGGCTGCTCAAGGAGTCAGACCCGAATTTCTCGGGCGAGGACACTCGCGAGGGCCTGACCGCCATCGTTTCGATCAAGCACCGCGACCCGCAGTTTGAAAGCCAGACCAAAGTCAAGCTGATGAACGCGGAGGTGCAGACCCAGGTCCAGCAGGCGCTCGGCGAACGGTTCAGCGAGTTCTTAGAAGGTGATCCGCGGGCGGGCAGGGCTATCGTGGAGAAGTGCCTGACCTCCGCGCGGGCCCGCGACGCGGCCCGCAAGGCCCGCGATCTGGTGATCCGCAAGAGCGCCTTGGAGAGCCTGACGCTGCCGGGCAAGCTAGCCGACTGCTCGGAGCGGGATCCCAACAAGTGCGAGCTGTACATCGTGGAGGGCGATTCGGCAGGGGGCACCGCCAAGCAAGGCCGCGACCGAAACTTCCAGGCCATCCTGCCGCTCCGCGGCAAGATCCTGAACACCGAGCGGGCCCGGCTGGATAAGGTCCTCTCGAACAACGAAGTGCGGGCGCTGATCTCGGCCTTGGGGACTAGCATTGGTGAGACCTTCGATATCGCCGGCTTGCGTTACGGGCGCGTGATCATCATGACTGACGCCGACGTCGATGGCAGTCACATCCGCACTCTGCTGCTCACCTTCTTCTTTCGCTATATGCCGAAACTGATCGAGGAGGGCCACCTGTTCATCGCCCAGCCGCCCCTCTTCCGCATCTCGGAGAAGAAGGACGTGCATTATGCCTACACCGAGGCGGATCGCGATCGAATCCTCAAAGAGCTGGGGCGCAGGAAACCGGTAATCAGCCGCTTCAAGGGTCTGGGGGAAATGAACGCCGGTCAGCTTTGGGAGACCACCATGGATCCCAACAAGCGTACGCTGCTGCAGGTGACCATTGAGGATGCAGCCGCCGCCGACCGCACCTTCGACATGCTGATGGGCGAAGCGGTCCCGCCGCGGCGCCGATTTATCCAAACCCACGCGCACGAAGTCCGTAACCTCGACATCTAGCCCCGCCGCTGTTGGAGAGCCACACTTAATCTGAACCGAACCGCTGGGAACTGCTGGCGCCCGGCGACTTCACCCATACAGGTGATCGTCGAATAGGGAGTCGGACAAAATGCTCAACACACTGGGATTCGATCTGGCAGCCGCACACCGGTTTTTCTCGGTGGATTGCTTCACCAAGGCGTGGGAGCTGATCGAGAAGCCCTCACGAGCCTCCGAGGAGGATCAAGAAATGATCCGCCTAAATCAGGCCTCGCTCTGGCACTGGACGCAGCGGGAAGACTGCACCGATCGCAACCTGTCGATCGGATACTGGCAGGCGTCCCGGATTCACGCGCTGTTGCGACAGTCAGAGAACTCGCTGCGGTATGGTCAGCTCAGCCTGGAGCACAGCAGTGAGCAGGACCCGTTCACCCGCGGCTATGCCTATGAGGCCCTGGCGCGGGACGAGGCCGAAAGCCGGCAATCGGAAGCAGGTGGAAGAGTACGGGGCGGAAGCCCGCCGCTTCGCCGAGCTGGTTCAGGATGAGGAGGAGCGAAAAAATGTTGCTTGACGACCTGGGAACGATCCTCATCCCGCACAGCAGCTGAGCAGAGCGACGTCTTTCTCAAACGACAGCGCGGCCAGCTTAAGGCCCTCGACATTGGTTAGAT
>CAYHJH010000100.1:0-6018 GCA_964356605.1 uncultured Anaerolineaceae bacterium | reverse complement strand
AGGTGGGCCAGAAATTCGGGCTGACCCGCGAGCGCATTCGGCAGATCGAAGGCAAAGCCCTGCGGCGGCTGCGGCATCCGCGCCGCTCACGCCAGCTGCGTGACTACTTGAGCTGAGCGAGGGGAAATCTTTAAGACGGCGGGGCGGGAGGATTCCTGCCCCGTCTGGTTTAACCGTACTCTGCAGGCCGAGGCGGATCGAACAACCCAACGCATGGCATCCCCCCGCCCAACGCAAGCGCTTGAGCGAGTCTCAGACGGTGTGGCACTTGCGGCTCGGCCCAAAATCATCCGGCCGCCGGATCAGGCGCCAGCCCTCTGGCGACTCAGCCAGCTCATACGCTCGATCCTGAGCGACCATCACAAGATAGTGGCGCTCAGCACCCTCGAGCCAAGTTCGGCCGAGCGATGTGATCACCCGGCGACTGCTGCGCCAGGTGAAAGCCGCAGGTCGTACACGTCCCTTAGCATCGGAGTGAACTTCCACCTGGATGACCTCCTCCTCCCTGGCGCGCGGGCGCGGCTGCTTCATCGGCGTAAGTTCAGGCCAGGGCGCAAGGGCCTCACCCTTCGCCCCGCACGGCTCGCAAGAGCAGTTCCAAGGCTGCCTGGGCTGCGGCCTCTTTGTTGGACTGCCGGTCGCCGGTCCACAGGTACCGCTCCACTCGTTCGTCTTCGGGCGTGATCACGCCGATATAGGTCAGGCCGACCGGCTTAGCCTCGCTTCCTCCGCTGGGGCCGGCGATGCCGGTGACCGAGAGCCCCACCTGCGCGGAGAAGGCCAGGCGGGCGCCTCTCGCCATCTCCATTGCGGTCTCGGCGCTGACCGCGCCATGGTCGGCGAGAGTGGACGGGTCGACGCCCAAGATCGAGCGCTTCGCCAGGTCGGAGTAAGCCACCACGCCGCCCAGAAGATATTCCGACGAGCCGGCAATCTGCGTGATGCGGTGACTTACCAGCCCGCCGGTGCACGACTCGGCCAACGCCAGGGTCCAGGCCTTCTGTCTTAATGCGATCCCCACTTGAGCTTCAAGGCTGTCGTTCATCCAAACCCGCCTTCGAGGCGCGCATTATAACGTTCGACCGCACGGTCGCCGGACCCGCTCAATTGACACCCCCTGATGCGAAGGGTATGCTTCGCGCCGTGAGTCAGCTCTCGATCCTCGGCCTGCAGACCACCTGGTCACCCAGCGAACTCAATCGCCACGTGCGCCAGCTCATCGAGAGCGACTACCGGCTGGGCGACCTGTGGGTGGCGGGGGAAGTTTCAAATCTCTCGCACCCGGCCTCGGGGCATCTGTACTTCAGTCTGCGCGACGCGGAGGCCGCGGTGCGCTGTGTGATGTGGCGCCCCGAAGTAGCTCGGCTGCCACGCATGCCGAAAGACGGCGACGCCGTCGAAACCCACGGCCGCCTCAGTGTGTACGAGGCAGGCGGTCAGTACCAACTCTACGCCGACCTGATCCGCTTCGCTGGCGAGGGAGAGCTCTATCGCGAGTTCCTGCGGCTAAAGGTTAAACTGGAGGCCGAGGGCCTTTTCGATCCGGCCCGCAAGCGCCCACTGCCGACTTGGCCTAGGCGGATTGGACTGGTTACCTCGCCGACGGGAGCCGCGCTTCAAGACGTCTTGAACGTGCTGCGCCGCCGGTATCCGCTGTTGGAGGTCGTACTCTCGCCCACATCGGTCCAGGGAGAGGACGCTCCCCTGGCGATCGTGGAAGCCCTGCGGGCGGTAAACGCAACCAGCCACCCCGATGTGATCCTGCTCGTCCGTGGTGGCGGTTCTATGGAAGACCTGTGGGCCTTCAACACCGAAGAGGTGGTCCGCGCGGTGGTCGACTCGGCCGCACCGGTCGTCACTGGCATCGGGCACGAGACCGACCTCATACTGGCCGATTTCGCGGCCGACCGTCGGGCTCCGACGCCTTCGGCGGCGGCGGAGGTCACCACCCCCGACAAAGCCGAGCTGGCGGCCGAAGTGATCGAATTTCGACATCGCCTGGCGCGCGCCTGGGAGGAACGCAGTCGGACGTACCGTTACCTCATCGCCGAGCAACTGGCGGGGCTGGCCCTGGCCTCACCCCGGGCACGGGTGGCTAACGCCCGTCAACGGGTGGACGGCCTGGCGCACCGGGCAACCGCCGCGATCGGTCATGTGCTGGCCTTACAGCAGGCCGCCCTGAGCGGGCTGATCCAGACCCTGGGCGCGGTCGGGCCGGAGACCGTGTTGGCGCGCGGCTATGCAGTGGTTCGGCGGATCCTGGACGGTGCCGTGGTGCGCTCGGTGGCGCAAGTGAGCGCGGGGGACCCACTCAGCGTACGGGTGCGGGACGGCAGTTTTGGCGCTCGGGTCGACGAGCGGTGAGGAGCCGGTCGAACAGTTCGAAATTTGGTCCGGAGCCAGGACCCATCGAGGACGTCAGCGGCTCGGCTTCACGAGAGAATTGAACGGATGGCGAAAAAGAAAACCGTTGAGCAAATGCGCTTCGAGGAAGCCTTCGAGGAATTGGCTGCGCTGGTCGGGCAGCTCGAAAGCGGGGAGTTGCCTCTGGAGCAGAGCCTAGCGCTGTTCGAGCGCGGCCAGGCGCTGGCGGCCCGCTGCAGCCAGTTGCTGGAACAGGCGGAACTCAAGCTGCGCCAGTTGGTGCCGGATCAGAGCGGGGGATACTCGGAAACTGACTTCGAAGCGGAAGCCGAGTAATCGGACTTCAGCCATAGGTGACTGATCTTCCGGCCGGGCACTTCTCACGAGCGCCTGGCCATGATTAGGCCGGGGAGCTGGCTGGCCTCCGGCGATCCCAGCCCCAACGAGGCCAGCCAGTAGACTGCGGCTCCCAACCCCGCACCGCCCAGAGCTACCAACCAATCCGGACTCCCCTGAGTCACGCCCATCCAAATCGCAAGTCCAACACCCAACACGGCGGTGGCGAGCACGCTGGAGGCCAGACCGGCGCGGATCCGGCCAAACTCAAGCCCTCCGAGCCGACGGCTGACAAGCCAGAGCAGCGCAATCGCCTCCAGCCCGGTTGCGATGGAGTTGGCTAGCGCCAATCCTCCATGGGGTGCCCAACCGAGCCGTGGAAAGAGGCGCGATAGGCCCACGCTGAGGACAACGTTCAACGCCATCGCAGCGGCGCCGACGGTTACCGGAGTGCGCGTGTCTTTCAGCGCGTAGAAAGCCCGCGAGACGATCTCGACCAGGGCGTGGCCCACCAGGCCGGTCGCAAACCATAGCAGCGCCCAGGCCACCAACTCCGTGGAGTTGGAATTGAACTCCCCGCGCTGGAAGAGCATGGCCACCAGCGGACGCCGCAGCAGGATCAAGCCGAGGCTGGCCGGCAAGGAGAGGAAAATGACGCCTCGCAGCGTGCTGGCCAGCGTGCGGCGCATTTCCCCTAGTTCCCCTCTTGCGGCCTGGCTGGAAAAGGTCGGCAGCGCCGCGATCGCCACGGCTTGCGCGATTACGATCTGCGGCATCAGCATGATGGCAAAGCCGAGGGTAATCCCCGTGAGGCTGCCCTCCGGCATCGCAGAGGCCAGGATCAGATTCACTAGGAAATTCAGCTGGACCACCGCCACGCCAAAAAGCCGGGGCGCCATCAAGCGGCCCACTTGGCGAACGGAAGGGTCCTTCAGCGAGAGTGTCGGGAAAAAGCGGGGCCGCAGGCCGCGCAGGCCGGGCAGCTGGACCAGTAGGTGAAGGGCCGCGCCGAGAAGCACTCCCCACGCCAGCCCGTGAATCCCGAGCCGAGGGACCAGGAGCAGATTCCCCAGAATCCATCCGAGCCAGTAAAAGGTGGGGGCCAGGGCCGGAAGCAGGAAGTGCTGTTGAGCGTTAAGGATTGCCATCAGCAACCCGCTGGCCCCAAAGATGACCGGAGCAACCAGTTGCACGCGGAGCAGGCTGACCGTGAGCTGAATCTGGTTGGGGTCGGTGAAACCTGGCGCCAGGATGTTTTCCACAACCCAGGGCGCCGCCAGTCCGAGCAGGCCAGCTGCCAGGCCCACGGCCAGGATCAGCAGAATACCCACACTGGAGGCCATTTTCCAGGCGCGTGTCCGATCCCCTTGCGTGAGCAGCGCCGAGAAGGTTGGCAGAAAGGCCGAGGCCAGCGCTCCGCCCGCCATCAGGTTGAAGAGAATGTCAGGCAGCCGGTTGGCGGCGAAGAAGGCGTCCAGCTCATGCCCGGTGCCGAAGCCCCGGGTGTAAAGCATCCGATTGGCCAGGCCAAAGAGGCTCGAAAGCGCGAAGCCGGCCATCACCACACTGGCGCTACGGGCAATCTGCCTCTCGGCTGGGGCTGCCATGGCGTCGGATTATACAGGGAGCGTCACTGACACTTTCGCAATGCAACGGGGTTGTATAAGGCGGAATCAGACAAAAACTAAACTGAGGAGGTCAATATGGAAGGGGTATCGGAGTTCTTTCAAGACGTGCTGGCTACATTGGGAGAGTCTCTCCCCAACATCCTGATTGCGCTGGGGGTCTTGATCGGAGGCTGGCTGCTGGCCCTGCTCGGCCGCGCCCTGACCCGCGCGGCGCTGACCCGCACGGGGATTGATCGGAGGCTGGCAAAACTGTTCGGTGCGACGGAGAAGACCTCGGCCATCAGGCTTACGTCGTGGGTCTCACGGATCGTCTACTACTTGATCCTGCTGTTCGTCTTGGTGGCCATCCTCAACGTCCTCCAGCTCGGCGCTGCCGCCGCACCGATCAGCTCAGTGCTTGATGAAATCCTCGGATTCTTGCCTCGGATCCTGTCTGCCGCAGCCATCCTGTTGGTAGCCTGGATCGTGGCAAGCGCAGTGCGGTTTGTCATCACTCGGGGACTCAGAGCGGTCAGGTTGGACAACTGGTTAACCCAGGAGGCCAAAGTCGAGACGCCTGGCCAGACCTCTGTCAGCGCCATGCTTGGCAACGTGGCCTACTGGCTGGTATTCCTGCTCTTCCTGCCTGCCGTCCTCGGAGCGCTGGAAGTGGCGGGCTTGCTCGAGCCGGTCCAAGGCGTAGTGAACGAGATCCTGGGGGTCTTGCCGAGTCTGCTTGGAGCGGCCGTGATCCTGGTCCTGGGATGGATCGCGGCCCGCATCGTGCGCCAGATTGCCACCAATCTGCTGGCTGGGGCGGGCCTCGACCGGATGGGAGAGCGGACCGGTGTCAGTCAAGCTCTTGGCGACCAGAAACTCTCCTCGGTCGTGGGGGTCATCGTGTATGTGTTGATCTTGATCCCGGTAGTGATCGCCGCGCTGGATGCACTGGAGATCGAAGCGATTTCCGGACCGGCCTCCGAAATCCTGACCACGATCCTGACGGCCATTCCGGCAATCTTCGCCGCGATGCTGCTGATTGGTGTGGCGTACTTCGTTGCGAAATGGGTTGGAGGGTTCGTCACCAACGTGCTTGCCGGGGTGGGTTTTGATAACGTGTTGGGCTGGATTGGGCTGAGTGGGGAAATGGGTAAAGATGGGCAGAGCCCCTCCCAGGTAGTGGGATACCTGGCGACCCTGGCGATCATGTTGTTTGCGGTGATCGAGGCAGCCAATCTGCTGGGCTTCGCGTTCATCGCCGACCTGATCACGCAGTTCTTGGCCGCGGCCGGTGGGCTGGTGGCCGGGGTGGTAATCTTCGGCCTGGGCCTCTACTTCGCCCGGATCGCCGAGCGGGTGATTCGGGGCACCGGAGGCTCTCAGGCCCATCTGCTGGCACCGGTGGCGCGGGTGACGATCATTGTGTTTACCGGCGCGCTGGCCCTGCGCCAGACCGGGATCGCCGAGGACATCGTCAACCTGGCCTTCGGCATCGTGCTGGGAACTGTCGCGGTCGCCGCCGCCCTGGCCTTTGGGCTCGGCGCGCGGGACATCGCCGCCAAGGAAGTCGAGGGCTGGCTGAAAGCGGCACGCGGGTCCAAGCGCTGAAATTGCGCGGCTTGGCAGATGTAAGCGGCCTGCCCGAGTGAGGGCACGCCGCTTTTCATTTGCCTCAGGGGAGCTTACTTTGCCAGAATCGAGAGAGCCGAGG
>CAYHJH010000099.1:0-6019 GCA_964356605.1 uncultured Anaerolineaceae bacterium | reverse complement strand
GTCGGCCCCACGATCGGGGGGAGGGGGAACCAATTCATAGGGGGACGGGGGAAGCTGCGCTTCCCCCGTCCCCCATAATCTCTTCTCCCCCCTCGCCGCAAATTCGGACAAGAGCGCAAGGCGAAACAACGCGGAGAGGGGGGCAGGGGGGAGAGGCCGACGCACCTGGCGCCCGTTCACTGTCTACACCAATATGAAGCAGGACATTCTAGGAAGAGTTCGCGACCCGGCAGGAATCAGTCCCGCTTACTGAACAGCCAGACCGCCGGCACGAGGAAGACCAGACCGAAGGCTGCCATCACCGCGACATCGGTGGTGATGGGATGCAGCCGCATGGCTTCGATAAAGGTCGCCGGGATGCTCTCCCGCAGTGCAACCTGGCGCAGCGGGTCTACGCCGTAAGTCACCGGATTAACCTTGGCCAGCAGCTCCATCCAGATGGGGACGCCGTCCAAGGGGAAGAAGGCGCCGGAAAGGAAAAACATCGGCAGCATGATGAAGTTCATGATTACTTGAAATCCCTCCATCGACCGCTGCCGGGCAGCCACCAAGATCCCCAGCGCACTCATGACCATCGCCAGCAACAACATCAGACCGATCAGGATGAGCGCCTGATCGAGCGCCAGCTTAATCTTGAGCAGTGGCGCAAACAGCAGCACCAAGGTCCCCTGGAACATCGCCACCGTGCTGCCGCCGGCCAGCTTTCCAATTGCCACCGCCACGCGTGACACTGGCGCCACCATCACCTCTTTCAGAAAGCCAAACTCCCGGTCCCACACAATCGAGACTGCCGCAAAGATGGCAGTGAAGAGCACCGACATGGCCAGGATGCCCGGGAACATGAACTGCTCGAACTTGAGGTTGCCTCCTCCCAGCCCGGACATGGCCGGCGAGAGGCCGGCGCCAAACACAAAGAGGAACAACAGCGGCTGTGCCAACGAGGCCACGATGCGGGAGCGGTTCCGACTGAAACGGATCACGTCCCTGGACCAGATGGTGTATATGCCCTTGAGATTATGCAGCATTGGTTTCATCCCTTGCGCGCCCGCATTCTCGTGCAGCCGGCGGCTCAGCGCCTTCCGCCCCGACCCCACATCCGCCGTCCTTGCCGCATACGGTCCTTGGGGTCTGCCTCTTGCTCCGGGATGGCATGTCCGGTCAGCTTGATGAAGACATCTTCCAACGTCGGCCGGCGAAGGTTTACGCTTCTTACTTCCACTGGCCGGGTGCCGTTGCTGAAGGTCTCGATCACTTTGGGGATGAAGCGATCGCCGCCTTCGGTCTCCACGATTAGCTGTCCTTCGGGGCCCTTGCGAGCCGCGATCCCGTGCACCTCCAGCAAGCGAGCGCTCGCCAGCTCATCATCGGAGGTCCGCAGGGTCACGACGTCGCCACCGACCAACGCCTTGAGGTTTTCGGGCGTGTCGATCGCCACGATTTGGCCGTTGTCAATGATGGCGATCCGGTCACAGTGCTCGGCCTCGTCCATGTAGTGGGTGGTCATGAACATCGTGACTCCCCGTTGATCGCGCAGTTTGTGCAGGTAGTCCCAGATATGGCGACGCGTCTGCGGGTCGAGACCGAGGGTCGGCTCGTCCAGGAATAAGACTTTGGGGTGGTGCAGCAGGCCGCGGGCGATCTCCAAGCGGCGCTTCATACCACCCGAGTATGTGCGGACGATATCGCTCGCCTTCTCCGAAAGCTCGACCATCTCCAGGAGCTCCCTCGACCGACCCCGAAAGTCCTGCCGGGGGACGTCGTAGAGCATCGCATGGAAGCGCAGGTTCTCGTACGCCGTCAGTTCCTCATCCAGACTGGCGTCCTGAAAGATCAGGCCGATCGACCTGCGCACTTCGGCCGGCCGCTGCGATACATCGTAGCCGTTGACCTGCGCCCTTCCCGCGGTCAGGCGCAGCAGGGTACACAGCATGTTGATCGTGGTGGTCTTTCCTGCCCCGTTGGGTCCCAGGAACCCAAAGATATCGTTCTCGCGAACCGTGAAGGTGATCCCATCCACGGCAGTGAAGTCGCCAAACCTGCGCACCAATCCATCCACTTGAATTGCGCTCATCTACCTAATCCAGGCACCCCAGCAGTTTACCATCCGGATCGCGGGATCACTGCAGCTCAGCCAATGCAATCCACTCGCCGGAAGCGCCCGTAAGGTCGCGGCGCAGCGCACCGGCACTCACGCCATCCTCGATCGCTCGCTGGAGATCGCCCTTCCGCCAGCCGAAAAGCTTCCCGGGCATGGCTGCTGGCGCTGCCCCGACCGAGCGAAGGTAAAGTTCCAGCAGCTTCGACCGCGCCTCCGGCTCGGTGATCTGGCGGGCGCGTTCGGGGAGCTCGGGCAGATGGCGGGCGACGATGTCATAAATGAAGGCATAGTTCCAGGCACCCGCTTCGGCAACCCCGACCGGCAGGAGCTTCATGTCCGCCTGAAGTTCCAGCAGAGCCCGATCGAAGCGGGCCTTGCTCTCCGTGCTGCTCAGCCCTACCTTTCGCCGCAAGGCGACCGTATCCATTGGACCCTCGTTCAGCACAGCTTCGTAGATGCGCTTGGCTTCCTGGGTCATCCGCCCTTCCTCATACTGAATCAGGTAGTCCTCCTCCGGAGCGCCGTAGTTTTCGGTGAGTGCATAGAAGTAGGGGGCCACCTCCAGAGAGACCAGGGTAGCCCGCTTCCTCAGGAGTTTGGCGTAGTACCACTGATGCTCTCCCAAGAGCGAATCTTTCCAGCGCCAGGTAACGTGCCCGGGGTCATCATGCTCCGCTCCCACAGACCGGTCGCCTGCCGCTGCCACCCACAGGCTGGGTAGCTCCACACCCTGGATCGGCCAAAAGAACACAAATCCCCGCTGATTGACAAACGCGATCGCCCCGCGCACGGATCGGACCTGGCCTGGCCGGTAGGTCTTGCGCCGATAGGTCTTTAGACGGGTGACGAGAAGCCGGGCTGGCATCGATCAGATCGCTGCCTCCGGCTGAGTGCAGGCAAGCCGCGTGCAGGTGATGGCGAGCTTGACCATGGCTGGACTTCGACGTTGTCTTTGTGCCGAAGGAGAGATTGAGACAGAGCGGGGCAACTGGTTTTTGGAACGGCTAACCGCGCAGCGCGGCCAGGAATATCCCGGGCAGATGTCGGAAGCTGCGGTCGGCTTCAAGGTCGACCAGTCGGCGGAATACCACGTCAGAGGTCCGATGAGTTACAAACCAGGGCGGCTTGGGTGAGAAGTGCCATTCACCGTGCAGCAAATTGCGCGGAAATGGGTAGAACGGCGCCTGGGCCACGCTCTTTTCCGGCCTTCCAAACATCAGGCTATTGTGCACCACCCCAATCCCGCTCTGGATGTCATCGGGTGTGTGCCCAGGGTAGGCGCCCCAACTGGTCTGCGCCAACAAGAAACCGCCGCCCGACCAGACATTGATTCCGATCGAGCCGTACCGGAGATCAGCGAGCGCCTGCTCGAACGCTGCACCAAGTTGCTTGATGGTATTGGGATGGACAATGATGTTTGCCCCCAGCGTGCCCCAGAGCGAGTCGTTGCAGAAGCGCACAGCCTCCCTGAGGAAGGCCTCCGGCGTGTCGCCTGGAAGGCTGGTCTGTGCCAGCACTTCCACAAACACTTCGGTCCGGTAGCAGGTTTCGGAGGCCTGGCTGGGATCTAGACCGGTAATCAATGTGCGTGGAACCTCACTGCTGTCCAACAGCTCGGCCTGGGGGTGTGTCTCCACCGCCGCCCGTTGGCGGCCGGCCGCGCCCGGATAGAACGGCTTGCGGCTCTCCAACCCGCGGTAGATCTCCCGGATAGCGGAGAGCAGCTCCGGCGTCCGGCTCCACTCGCGCGACGTCACCAACACCTGAGCGGCGACGCAGTTGAATCCCGCGTTGTGAGACTTCTGGGTGGCGATGTGCTCAGCCTGATAGCGGAGATCGGCGTCGCTCCACGGTCCCGGCAGCACGATCGTAGGAGTCACGCAGCCCAGCTCGGCGCTCACGCGCTTCGAGTTAAGCCGTTCGCCGCGGCGCTTGCGAGCCTGTCCCTCCTCACCCGGGCCGAACACGATCGCGTCATGAGTCTTCCAGCTTCCGGTGAGGTGGATCTCATCGATGCCTGAGTGCTCCACCAGGTGAGCCCCCTGCTCCGCTCCACCAGACACGATTCGCACGAACCCACCCTCGATCAAGTCCGAAAAGATCTGCTCCAGGTAGGGACGGACGTAGTCTTTCACGGGATGGGTCTTCAGCAGGCACACGTGGCCTTCAACATACAGCTTGTACAACATGTCCAGCGGCGCGATGGCGTCGACGTTTCCGGCGCCTAGCACCAGCGTCACCGCGCCGCGCGGCTCGGGCTGCTTATAGAATTCCGCCATCGAACCCTGCAGGTTCTCCGCGGTCACACCGGGCTGCATCCACACTTCGGCCTTGTAGCCGCTGAGCAACAGCCTGTCCAGAAAATTGGCCGGGTACACCTCGACCGCGAGCTGCCCGTTCGGTCGCGTGCGGACCTTGCCGAGCGGCGGGGCCCCCTCCGCCTCAATCGCTCTGAGCGTTACCATCAGGGCGTTCAGCCCGAACATTAGAGCCCACGGTCCGGAGGCCCAGTCTTCACCCATAAGCGCTGAGTTGCCGCGAACGCCCTTGGAGCGTGCGGCTGCCGCCACCCAGTGTGGCGCGGCGGTATGGGTCTTCTGCAGCATGCCCTCCAGGAAGGCGCGCTTTTTCGTAACGGGCAGCCTGGCCCACTCGTCTTTGTGCCTGGCTAGATCCGCGACTGCCGCGTCCTGAGCTGGTCGAAGGGCCGCGTCCAGCGGCCTAGTGTCCAGGTTCAGCGCTGGGGCCGCGGTCCGACTGGCAGTTGGAACCCGCGACTGCTTCAAGCCCATGGTAGTTTCTGCTTCGACTCGCCCGGCTTGTACGGCCGCAGCGCAAACGCCGACCAGGTGTCGTTCACCGAGATCAAGTTGACCCACTTAAGGTCCACAGTTCGGAGCGACCCCCATCCCTTGTCGCGGGTCAGGTCGGTCTGGATCTTGGAGCTGCCCTTCGGAAATGAAATCCAGAGCATGCTCTCGGGCTTGAGCGCCGCGATCGCCCTCGGCGCACTGGCCTCCAGCTCCGTCCGCGTCCGCACGAAGAGCTGGATCCAGTCGAACTTGCCTCGCAGTTGCCCGACCAGCTCGACGTCCTTCGGCAGCGACGCCAGCTCTTTTCGGTACCCCTCCGGCGCATTCAAGATCGCAACCCGTGATCCTGGTCGCAGCGTCATCTTCTTGGCCAGCGCGCTCTCCGCCATTCCTTAGCCGTCCCTGCTCTCCCGATGCAGGTAGATGATGAAATCGAGATCCCCCGGCGAGTGCCCGAAGTTGGTGAGCATGACGGCCGCTTCGCTGCGATGTTGAGTAGCGTGGTTGATCTGCTGCAGCATGGGCTGCCACAAGGGGTAGGATCGCGGCTCACCTTCGGTTGTAACGTAGTTGATGGCCTGCCCTAGCTGGTCTGAGTCGAGCCGGGCGAGGAACTCCTGTGTGCCCCCCTCGATTTCTGCCCAGCGGGCGCGAATCGCGGCCAGGCCTGGAAACTCGGCCGGGTCGAGCAGCTTCCTCGGGGAACTCCCTTTCCAGCGGCTCAGCCACAGCCACTGGCTGCTCAGCGTGTGGACAAACGTATCGCGCAGCGAGCTGTAGCTTGCGCCGACGTTGGCATGAAGCTGCTCATCGGTTACCTTCTCCGCAGTATCCAGGATTCGCTGGTTCGCCCAATTGTTGTAACGGTAAAGTGTCTGAATGGCCTCGACGATCATAGGGTGCCCTCCTCGGCAACATTGGTGAACTTCGCACGGTGAGCGTTCGACTCAGGAGTGCGTGTCACTTGGGCGAACTCACACTGACTTGGCGGGGGAGGCCTCATTCTAACCCGACCGCCATGCTCGGACTGCGCGGCACTTGCTCAAGCTCCGGGAGCGGATCCAGGATCACGATTGGGATCTGTCTGTCGGTGCGCGCCTGATATTCC
>CAYHJH010000098.1:2837-6185 GCA_964356605.1 uncultured Anaerolineaceae bacterium | reverse complement strand
TCCGAACTGCAGCGAATAGGAGTGCTGGGCGCCGGCACTATGGGGGCCGGGATCGCTCTCACCGCGCTGTACGCGGGGCACGCGGTGGCACTCGCCGATGTCTCAGCCGATGCGCTGTTGCGCGCCCGCGAATACATCGAGAACCACCTGAGCCGGAAAGGCAAGTCAGAGGCCATGGCGCGATTGAACTTGAGCGAGGACTTCCAGGCCTTGGCAGGATCTGGCGTCGTGATCGAGGCCGCCGACGAAGACCTGGAGCTCAAGCGCAAACTGTTTGCGCAGCTCGACTCGATCTGCCCCCCGCCGGCGATCTTGGCCAGCAACACCAGCACGCTGTCGATCACGGCCATCGCCGCCGCGACCCGCTCGCCGGAACGGGTGGCCGGCATGCACTTTTTTAACCCTGCACCGGTGATGCAACTGGTGGAGGTGGCTCGAGGTGCCGGGACCAGCCAGGAAACCATGGATGCCCTGGTGGAGTTAGCGGCGGCCTGGGGGAAGACTCCGGTGGTCACTCGGGACACGCCCGGGTTCATCGTCAACCGCGTGGCGCGGCCGTTCTATGCCGAGGCGCTGCGGTTGGTCAGCGAGCAGGGTGCGGCCCATGCAGACATCGACCTGCTGATCACGATGGGTGGCGGTTTTCCGATGGGCCCGTTCGAACTGATGGACCTGATCGGCTTGGACGTCAACCTCAGCGCGACGATTTCGATGTACGAATCCACCTACGGCGAGCCGCGCTATCGGCCGAACCCGTTCCAACGCCAATTGGTGGAAGCTGGGAAATTGGGCCGCAAGACCGGCGAAGGCTTCTACAACTATGCAGGGGGCGAGAAGCAGTGGGTCCCGCCCGTGATCCCGGAGAGGAGCCAGCAGTCCGGTTTCGTGCTGCTCTCGGATGGAAGCTGGGGGCCGGAAGTCGGACGGCAGTTGGTCCAGGCCGGCTATACGCTGAGCGAAACGCACGGCGATCTCCCATTGGCAGCCCTGGTTGTCAACGGAAGGGACGAGGGCGTCCGGGATGTCCTGCGCCGATACGACCGGGGGCTTGGTCCAGAGATCCCGGTCCTCTGCCAGACCGTCGATATCGCCTTCAGCGAGGTCAAGGCCGGAGCTCAACAACCAGCTCGAATCATCGGTTTCGATGGCTTGTTCTTCGCCGCGGGCAACGCCGTCACCCTGGTTGCCGCAGAAGGCATGTCCGAGAAAGTCAGGCAGGCCACGGAAGACTTGATCAGGTCGCTTGGGAAGCTTCCTGTATGGGTACGGGAGAGCCCGGGGATGGTTTTACCCCGGGTGCTGTGCTGCCTGGTCAACGAGGCGGCGTTTGCGGTCGGCGAAGGTGTGGCGGAGGCGCAGGCGGTAGATACCGCCATGCAGTTGGGGGTCAACTACCCGAAAGGGCCGCTCACCTGGGGCAAGGAGTTGGGGTACAACAAGGTTGTGACGGTTTTGGAGCATCTGCGCCGTGAGTTTGGGGAAGAGCGCTATCGGACCGCCCCGCTGTTGCGCCGCTGGGCGCGCGGCATGACACTGTAATCGGCCAAGCATCGCCGATCCCATCACAGCGAAATCACAAGAGGAGAGAGTCGTGTCTGACCGTCGATATGTAGGCCGCAACCCCGAGGATTTTGGATTCCAATCGATCCGCTATGAGAAGGCTGCCTTCCGGGCAACCATCACCCTCAACCGTCCGGAGGTCTTGAATGCGGTCAGCTACACCATGCTGGAGGAGTTGACTGAAGCGCTCAAAGACGCCAGCTGGGACGACGCCGTGGCGGTGGTCGTCTTGACCGGCGCAGGCGAACGCGCCTTCTGCACGGGCGCCGATCTCAAGGAGCAGCAGGAGTTTCTCCAGCGGCCGCGAGATTACTGGAAGTGGATGGGAACATTCATTGAGGTCCATGAACGCCTGCGCAACCTGGGCAAGCCAACGGTTGCCCGGCTGAACGGGATCGTGGTGGGCGGCGGAAACGAATTCAACTTGAGCTGCGACCTGGCAGTCGCCGCCGATGACATCTACATCCGCCAGGTCGGGACCAGCCACGGCAGCGTTGCTCTCGCGGGCGCCACTCAGTTCCTTCCGTTGATCGTCGGCGACCGCCGCGCCCGCGAAATCCTGCTCTTAAATGAAGAGATTCCGGCGAGCAAGGCGCTCGAGTGGGGGCTCATCAACTATGCCGTACCTCGCCCCGAGCTCGACGCGGCTGTGGATGCACTGGTGGACAAGCTCATCGCCAAGCTCCCAGAGAAGACTCGCTATACCAAGCAGCAGCTTAACTTCTGGCGGGATCTGAGCTGGCATCTGACGATCGGCCACGGTCGCGAGTGGCTGGCGATTCACAACACCAGCCCTGAGACCTGGGAAGGCGTGCGAGCCTTCAGCGAGAAGCGAGAGCCGGATTACGATGCCATCCGGCGGCGCTGGGCAGAAGACGGCGCGCCGGAGTGGCTGGGAGGCGAACCCCCGCAGACCTGAGTTGGATGGCATATCGCCAGGCGAAGGCGCAAACCGATCGGTTTGTATAATGGGGGTGGAGCGTGGTTCTTCGGCGCGACCCATTGGCATAAAGGACCCGTAGGCAGCATGATGGAAGCAGAACGGCTCGAGGCTTTTGAGGCCCGCATCCGCCGGGGCGAAAAGATCGAGCCCGGCGACTGGATGCCGGATGAGTACCGCCGGCAGCTGATCCGCATGATCTCTCAGCACGCCCATAGCGAGATCGTAGGGATGCTGCCCGAGGGCGCCTGGATCGCTCGGGCACCTAACCTGCGCCGCAAAATGGTCCTGATCGCGAAAGTACAAGATGAGGCCGGCCACGGCCAGTATCTCTACCACGCGGCCGAGACCCTGGGAGCGACGCGCGAGGAAATGATCGAGGCGCTGCTTTCCGGGCGAGCCAAGTACTCCAGCATTTTCAACTATCCTTCGCTCTCCTGGGCGGACATGGGGGTAATCGGATGGTTTGTGGACGGCGCTGCCATCCTGAACCAGACCATGTTGGCGCATTGTTCCTACGGCCCGTACTCTCGGGCCAATATCCGCATCTCGGCCGAAGAAAGCTTCCATATGAAGCAGGGCAAGGAGCAGGTCATCTTGATGTCGCAGGGAACGCCGCGACAGCGGGAGATGGTGCAGGACGCTACCGTCCGCTGGTGGTGGCCGACCCTGATGATGTTTGGGCCGCACGACCACGAATCTCCCAACAGCCCGGTCCTGATCCGTTGGGGGATCAAGACCAAGACCAACGACGAGCTGCGCCAGGACTTTGTCAACCAGGTCGCCCCGGAGGTGATGGAGCTGGGTCTGACGCTGCCGGATCCGGATCTGCACTACGACGAGTCCTC
>CAYHJH010000098.1:0-2737 GCA_964356605.1 uncultured Anaerolineaceae bacterium | reverse complement strand
CGGGTGAAGGCCGAGATCCGGGCGGCGCTTGCTGGGTACCTGCTAGGGCTGGGGGACGACGAGTTGATCCTGGCCCACCGCGACTCGGAATGGACCGGGCACGCTCCAATCCTGGAGGAGGATATTGCCTTCGCCAACATCGCCCTCGATGAGATGGGACACGCCTCGGTCTGGTATCGGCTGATTGCCGAGCTGAGCGGCGGCGACCCGGAGAGGCACCCGGATGAGCTAATCTTCTCCCGGGAGCCATCGGCGTTCCGCAATGTGCAGATGGTCGAGCTGCCAAACGGAGACTGGGCCTTCAGCATGCTCCGGCAGTATCTCTTCGACGCGGCCGAGGCCGTTCGGCTAGAAGCGCTGGCTTCCAGCCAGCATGCACCTTTGGCGCAGGCCGCGGCAAAGATCCGCATCGAGGAGCTGTATCACCTCCGCCACACCAGCGCCTGGGTGCACCGGCTCGGGCTCGGGACCGATGAAAGCAACCGCAGGATGCAGCAGGCGCTCGATGTGCTCTATCCCTTGGCGTTCCAACTCTTCGCGCCGAATTCCGAGGAGCTCGAGCTGGCTCAGGAAAGCATCGTGCCAAGCGCCGATCGGCAGGCGGACTTATGGATTTCCCGGGTACGTGAGCATCTCTCCGCCTCCAACTTACGTGTCCCGGAGGGTGCCCGCCCGAAGCCGGCCGGCCGGAATCAGCACACGCCTCATCTGGAAGCACTGGTGGCGGAGATGCAGGAAGTGGCCCGTGTGGAGGTGGGTGCGGAGTGGTGAATTGGTGGTCACGAACTGGCGGCAATCTTGCCCGGCCGGGCACATCCGGACTCGAGCAGGCTTCACGCCCGCGGGGCAGCCCATGAGCACTGTCGAGCGGGATGTCCTCGACCTGGACCATGTTTGGCGGGCTCTGGAGCAGGTGAAGGACCCGGAGATCCCGGTGATCTCAATTGTTGAATTGGGGCTGATTCGGCAGGTCGGCTATGCAGGTCGCCGTCTGGTGGTCACCATGACGCCATCCTTCATCGGCTGCCCGGCGCTGGACGTGATGAGGCAGGAGGTCCGTCGACGCTTGCAGGCGATTGGCGCGGATCAGGTGGAAGTCAAGACTGTCTTGTCTCCGCCCTGGACCTCCGACTGGATCACGCCCGCGGGTCGGGAAAAGCTGCGGGCCTTTGGGCTGGCCCCGCCTCCGCTGCACGGCGGGGATCTGGAGGCCAGCCTGCAGGCAGCAGCTCGCTGCCCCTACTGCGAGTCGACCGATACGGAACTCAAGAACAGTTTTGGCTCGACGCTCTGCCGGGCGATTTACTTCTGTAACTCCTGCTCCCAGCCCTTTGAACAGTTCAAGCCGCTGTGAACTGCGCTCGCATCCCGTGGAGGCCTGATCTAGTTGAGAGGGGCAGGCCCTTCGACATCGCTCAGGGCAGGCAGTAGGGCAAGCTCTGAGTTGGCTAGGGGTGGACAAATATCCTTCTGCACATAAGCGTCCGAATCAGATAAAGTCGAGTGTTGCCAGCCGCAAGAGCGCATTCGACCCGCGCCTCGGTTGTGGATTCAGGCCCTTGGAGCGACGCCGGCTTGTCCAGACGAAGCAGATGCGAGCACGTTCTATCTCATCAATGGGGTTACCCAACTGAAGCCTGATGGATGAATTGACCGGGCAGACCATCGGTCGCTACCGGCTCTTGGAACCGATCGGCCAGGGCGGCATGTCCACCGTCTACAAGGCCTTCGATCTGGACCACGCGCAGGTTGTCGCGATCAAGGTCCTCTCGCCCTACGTCGCCCAAGAGCCGAGGTTCAAGGCCCGCTTCGACCGGGAGGTCAAGCTGCTGAAGGAGCTCAAGCAGCCGAACATCGTCCCGATTCTCAACTACGGCGAGGAAGAAGGCATCACCTACATCGTCATGCCCTACTACTTCGGCGGCACGCTGCAGACGCGCATCGACGAGGGCGGGCTCGAGCTGCGGGAAGTCGGCCCGATCCTGAGTGATATCGCTGATGCCCTCGACTACGCCCACAAGAAAGGGATCGTTCACCGCGACATCAAGCCCTCGAATGTGCTCATGGACGAGGAAGGGCGCGCGATGCTGTCCGACTTCGGCTTCGCTTATGTCAGCAACACCTCCCATAGCCTGACCGGATCGGTCCTGATCGGGACGCCGGCCTTCATGTCTCCGGAGCAGTGCAAGGGCGCGGAGGTGGACGCCCGGTCCGACCAGTATTCGCTGGGTGCGGTGCTGTATCAAGTGACGACCGGCGCGTTGCCTTACGAGGGCGAGACGCCGATGGTGGTTGTGATCAAGCACATCAACGAGCCGCTGCCCCGCCCGCGCTATGTCAATCCCTACCTGCCCGATGCGGTCGAAGCGGTGGTGCAGCGAGCGATGGCAAAGAACCCGGATCGACGCTACGCCTCGATTGTTGAATTGAGCAAGGCTTTCCAGCAGGCGCTCGCCGAATCGTTGGACCCAGCGACCGGGCTGCCGAAGCCGGAGTCGATTGGGCCCGCGCCGGCGACTCAGGTGCTGCAGCCGGACGATCGGCGGGGAGCCGCCTATTGGCTTCGGACCCGGCTTGGCTACGTGCTGGCGGCACTCGCAATGGTGGCGCTTCCTCTGACCGCCTGGGCGCTGAATGGCGGCTTGCCTGGAGAGGTCAGCCCGGTCGAGGCCAGCGCCGGCACACCGACCCCTTCCGAGTTCCTGCTTGCGACGATCGAGGCCCTCTCGACGGCCAA
>CAYHJH010000097.1:0-6205 GCA_964356605.1 uncultured Anaerolineaceae bacterium | reverse complement strand
TAGACCAACTGCCGGCCGAAAGCCGTGAACCCAAACCTGCCTGCCTGGCTGCAGATCCACACTGAGGTCCGAGAGGCCCTGGCCAGCGGCAAGCCAGTGGTTGCGCTCGAATCGGCCCTGATCACGCATGGCCTGCCTCGGCCCATCAACCTCGAGCTCGCCAGACGCATGGAAGCGGAGGTTCGCAAGGCTGGCGCGATTCCCGCGGTCACTGCGGTCCTTGACCACGCGATCCATCTGGGGTTGTCCTCCGATCAGCTCGAACGGTTGGCAATTGAGCAAGAGCCGAACAAGGTCAGCCGCCGGGATCTCGGCCCCGCCCGGATCGATGCGAAGGCCGGTGGAACAACGGTCTCTGCATCCGTATTCATCGCTTCAGCGGCGGGTGTCCGCACCTTGGCGACCGGCGGGATTGGCGGGGTCCATCGGGGCCAGGCCGGCGATGTTTCTGCCGATCTGCCCGAACTGGCCCGAACCCCTGTCGCGGTAGTGTGCTCCGGCGCCAAGGCGATCCTGGACTTGCCGCGGACGCTCGAGTGGCTGGAGACGGAGGGGGTTCCGGTGGTCGGCTATCAGACCACGGAGTTCCCTGCATTCTACGCCGGTAGCACCGGGCTACCCGTCAGCGCCAGAGTCGAAACACCGACCGCGGCAGCGCAGCTGTTGCGGGCCCATTGGGCGGTTGGCCTGCAGTCAGCGGTGCTAGTTTGCGTGCCGTGTCCGGAGACAGATGTGGTACCGCAAGACGAAGTGGAGGCGGCCCTCGCCGAGGCCGAGAGCGAAGCAAAAGAGAAGGGCGTGCGCGGCCCAGCGCTGTCCCCGTTTCTGCTCGCGCGGCTGGGCGAACTCACTGGCGGCCGGGCCTTGCGCGCCAACCTGGCCTTGCTCCGCAACAACGCTCGCGTCGCCGCGGAAATTGCTCGGGCCTTGGTTTGAACCCGGGCTCGCCCCGGAAGGTCTATGTCGGAGTGCGCTGGATGTGGTATGTTAGAATCGCTCGGCTAGCGGTCGGCAGCAAATGGGCATGATAGAAGTCGCGATCGACAGCATCCGAGTCAGCCTGATGTCGCAACACCGAATCGTCATCCTGAAGGATGTGGACTCGGATCGCTTCCTGCCAGTCTGGATCGGCCCCTATGAGGCCGAAGCGATCACGGCCACTCTTCAGCAGATAGAAGTCTCGCGGCCATTGACTCACGACTTGCTGCGCAATGTCTTGAATGCGCTCGGGGCAGAGGTCCTGCGGGTCAACATCACCGAGCTGAAGGACGACGTGTTCTTCGCCCGTATCATCATGCGGGTGAACGGGCAGGAGCTGGAGATTGACTCGCGGCCTTCAGATGCCCTCGCGCTCTCGGTGCGCGCGCATGTTCCGGTTTTTGTCTCAGAAGATGTCATGCAGGAGGCAGCCTCGGTGCCGGAGGACGAGCTTGAATCCGAAGAGCTGGGCGAGAATGGCGACGAGCGCCTGGATGTCTTCAAGGATTTCGTCGAGTCGCTCGATCTTGATGACTTGGAATCTACGGGTGGGGATTCGGAGGAGTAGGTCCACCGTGCGGCTTCCTCCCTGCTTGTGCACTCGAACAACCTAGTCCATATTCAAGACCGCGGGATCCCCCGCCGGTTTTCACAATTCCTCCATGAGTGAACTGCCTCTTCCCCGGCCTACAACAGACGGTCAGCCAGTCCCTCACAACCGCGAAGCCGAAGAAGCGGTGCTGGGATCCGTGCTGGTCAACACCGAGGTCTACTACGACCTCGCTCACTTCTTGTCGCCCGACGACTTCTTCCTGCACCGGAACCGCTGGGTGTGGGAGGCTTTCATGAGTCTCCAGGAACAGCGGCTTCCGATCGACCTGCTGACGGTGGCGGAAGAGCTTGAGCGGCAAAGCCGCCTGCTCGAGGTCGGCGGCCACGCGTACTTGACCAGCCTGATCAATAACGTCCCCTCCTCCATCCACGCCGAAGCCTACGGGCACATGGTCGAAGAGGCTGCCACCCGCCGGCGGCTGCTTGACGCTGCCAACCAGATCGCCCGGCTCGCTTACCAGACCGAAACCATGTTGGAGGATGTGGTCGATGAGTCCGAAAAGGCGATTTTTGGCGTCAGCGAGCGGCGCCTGCCCCATCAGCTTCAACCCCTGCGTCAGGTGCTGAGTGAGTACTACGATCGGATCGATTACCTGGCTCGCCACCGGGACGAGACAGTCGGCGTGCCAACCGGCTTTATCGACCTGGACCGCCTGCTGGGCGGCATGCAGCCCAGCGACTTGTTGATCATCGCTGGCCGGCCGGGGCAGGGAAAGTCGGGGTTCTGCATTTCGGCCGCCAAGAACACAGCCCAGCTGCACAAGAAGCGCGTGGCAATGTTCTCGCTGGAGATGTCCAACGAGCAGCTCGTCCAGCGCCTCATCGCCCAGGAAACCGGCATCAATTCCCAGCGTCTGCGGCTGGGTGAGATCCAGGACGAGGAGTGGCCGCTCTTCACCCAGGCGGTGAGCACGCTGGGGGACACCCACATCTTCCTGGATGACACGCCCTCCATCAGCCCGCTCCAGCTCCGCACCAAGTGCCGCAGGCTGCACATGGAGATTGGGATCGACCTGATCATCATCGACTACCTGCAGCTCATGACCGGCGACACGCGGATCGAGAACCGGGTGCAGGAGGTTTCGTACATCTCGCGCAATCTCAAGGCTCTGGCGCGAGAGCTCAACGTTCCGGTGCTCGCCGCGGCCCAGCTCTCCCGGGCGGTCGAGCAACGGGCCGACAAGCGGCCCGTGCTCTCTGATCTGCGCGAATCGGGAAGTCTCGAGCAGGACGCCGATATCGTGATGTTTATCTACCGTCCCGACCAGTACGAGACCGACACGCTCAAGCGGAACATCGCCGAGATCATGGTGGCGAAACATCGCAACGGCCCGGTCGGGAGCGTCGAGCTGGTGTTCCGCAAGTCGCTGGCCAAATTCGAAAATGCCGCCACTCGCCAAATGCGGGAAGCCGAACCGGCCGAGGTTGAGGCGTGACCGCAAGCGGCTGGTTCGACTCAAACTTGGAAGACCACGGTTGCAGGGTGGTAATCTGTAGACCATGAGCGCTGGAAAGGGATTTCCCGGTTTCCCCGAGGGCAAGCTGCGGGCAACGCCTATACCGAGCCTGTTCTTCAGCGACCTGCTCCCGGCCATCGACCACCTGGGCGAGCTGAAGGTCACGCTCTACGCTCTGTGGAGCCTTTCCCAGTCCGAGGCCAAATTCCCCTACTTCACCCGCGAGCAGATGCTCCGGGACCGGCTGCTCATAGAGGGGTTTGAACGCGCGCAATCGCCCGCCGAACAGGCACTCGATGAGTCGCTCGAGCGGGCTGTGGCCCGCGGAACATTGCTCAAGGCCAGCCTGGAGAGTGGCCAGGGGCTGCAGGATCTCTATTTCCTCAATGGAGCCCAAGGGCAGGCTGCGATCGAGGCCATCGAGCACGGACACTGGAGGCCAAGTGGAGATCCTGAGGCCCCGCTGGAGCTCCGCATCGAACGCCCCAACGTTTTCAACCTTTACGAACAAAACATCGGCCCCCTGACGCCAATGATCGCCGAGCGTCTGCGCGACGCCGAAAAGATCTATCCGGAGGGTTGGATCGAAGACGCCCTCCGGATCGCGGTGGAGAACAATGTCCGCAAGTGGCGCTACATTGAAGCCATCTTGGAAGATTGGCAGGCGACCGGAAAACATGAGCGAGAAGATCGAGGAGACACAGAGAAAGCCCGCCGGCGCTACCGGCAGGGCGAGTTCGCTGACTTCTGGGACTCCTAACGGATCGGCTGACCTGTTGGGTGATCCTGCGTGCAAGAAGTGCGGCGGCCTGGGCTACCTGAGGGCGGAGCTCGCGCCCGGGCATCCAAACTTCGGGCGCCTCGAAATCTGTGACTGCCGGACGGGTGAGCTGCGCACCCGCCTGCAGGAGCGGCTCTTCAGCCATAGCCGTCTAGATGAGCTCAAAGGATTCACCTTCGAAACCTTTAAGCCCACGGGCCGGATCGGAATCTCCGAGATCGAGCAGAAATCCATCGAAGGCGCCTGCAGCCGGGCGCAGCACTTCGCACAAGCGCTCGACGGTTGGCTGCTGCTGCAGGGAGGCTACGGAGTCGGAAAGACCCATTTGGCAGCTGCCATCGCCAACCAGGCTGCTGCAAACGGCGTACCCACCCTGTTTCTGACCGTTCCGGACCTCTTAGATGAGCTGCGCTCTTCCTACAGCGACGGAGACTTCAATTTCACCGAACGGTTCGAACAGGTGCGAACCGCACCGCTGATCGTGCTCGACGACTTTGGCACCCAGAACGCGACCGAGTGGGCCCGCGAGAAACTCTTTCAGATCCTTAACCACCGCTACATCAACCGGCTTCCGACAGTCCTCACGACGAACCTGGCTTTGGAAGAAATCGATCCCCGGCTGCGTTCGCGGATCTCCGACCCGGGACTGGTCGATCGGGTGTACATCCAGGCCCCCGATTTCCGCCGACCTCTGCAAGAGGGCAGTTACGACGAGTTGTCCTCGCTGGACCTGCACCGAGACCAGACCTTTGGAAGCTTCAACATGCGCAAGGGCGAGAAGTTGCCGGCGGAGCAAGCCAAATCCCTCGAAGAGGCCTTTCAAGCTGCCCAGGCGTTTGCCGAGGCGCCTGAGGGCTGGCTGGTTCTGGGCGGCAGCTACGGGGTCGGGAAGACCCACCTGGCGGCCGCCATCGCCAACATTCGGTCCAGCATGGGGCACCCGGTAACTTTCGTCGTGGTCCCGGACTTGCTCGATCACCTGCGAGCGACGTTCAACCCAAACAGCACCACTTCTTACGACCGTCGCTTCGAGGACATCCGCAACGCCCCGCTCCTGGTTCTCGACGATCTCGGCACCCAGGCAACCACTCCCTGGGCGCGCGAGAAGCTGTATCAACTGTTCAATCACCGCTACAACGCGGCACTTCCGACGGTGATCACCTCCGCCAGCACCCCAGACGAGATCGACCCTCGCCTGCGCGCCCGGATGGACGATCGGCGATTGTGCGTCCGGAAACTGGTTAGCGCGCCCTCCTACCGCGGGAGTCGGAAACGTTGATGTTAGAATCCGTCCCCCGCCCCCATCGTCTAGGGGACTAGGACGTGGCCCTTTCAAGGCCAAAACCGGGGTTCGAATCCCCGTGGGGGCACCTCGTCGTAAGTTCCCTGTAAGGTCCTCAACCCCAGCTTCGAGCCTAGAATAGTGCTTGAGCGACTGCAGCTTTGTGGCCTCGCGGGAGGTGGCGGTGTCCGGATCACGGATTCTGATTGCAGATGATCACAAAGAAACGCTGGAGCACCTCGGGCAGATGCTCAGCGAATGGGGCTATGAAGTCATCCAGGCCGACAACGGCTATCACGCCTGGGAGGCCCTGCAGAAGCCAGACGCCCCGCGGCTTGCCATCCTCGACCGGCGAATGCCGGGCATCGATGGCGTGGACATCGTTCGTATGATCCGGGAGCAGGCCCAGGAGCCCCACATTTACGTGCTGCTGCTCACTGTCTACGACAACGAGGCCCAGGTCGTCGACGGCCTGACTGCCGGCGCAGATGACTACATCGTCAAACCTTTCCGCGCCCACGAATTGCAGGCCCGCCTGGAGGCCGGTCGGCGGATCCTCGAAATCCAGGAGCAGCTCATCCGGACCCGCGACCAGCTGCATTCCCAGGCGACCACCGATTCAGTGACTGGGCTCTGGAATCGATCTGCCATCGTCGAAATCCTCGAGCGCGAGCTGTCGCGCGCCGTCCGCAGTGGTTCCTCAGTCGGCCTGGCGCTGATCGACCTCGACAATTTCAAGAACATCAACGACTCCTTCGGACATCAGGCCGGGGATGCGGTACTGCTCGAATGTGGTCAGCGCATGCGCGGCTCCGTGCGCACTTACGATGCGACCGGTCGGTACGGCGGCGACGAGTTCCTCTCTGTCCAGCCTGGCTGCCGCGTAGACGACGCGGTCATGCTCGGCGAACGGCTGCGACGGGAGATCGCCAAGCAACAGGTGATGGTCGGCCTGGCTCCCATCTGGGTTACGGCCAGTGCCGGCGTCGTATGCAGCGACCTCTTCCCGGGAGCTGACGCGCAGGAGTTGATCGCCCTGGCCGACCAGGCCCTGTACCGAGCCAAGCGCGGCGGGCGGAACCGCCTGGAAATCGC
>CAYHJH010000096.1:3435-6232 GCA_964356605.1 uncultured Anaerolineaceae bacterium | reverse complement strand
ACCAGGCAGCAGCGCAGCCGGCCGCACATGCCGGTGATCTCTTGCGGACTCAGCGAGATCCCCTGGGCCTTGGCCATCTTGATCGAGATGGGGCTGAATTCGGTCAGGAACATGGAGCAGCAGCGGGTTTCCAGCCCGCAGGCGCCCATTCCGCCGATGATCTTGGCCACGTCCCGCGGTCCGATCTGCCTAAAATCGACTCGCGACTGCGGATAGGATTCCTGCATCGCATCGCGCAAGGCCTTGAGGTCGAGCTTGTCGTCCAATTCGTAGTTGTAGAGGAATGTCAGGCGGGAACCGTCGTAGGAGTACTCCGCCTTGGCGATCTTCACGCCCTCCAGCCCCTGTTCTGCGGCCTTGGCGCGGCATTCGATCATCGCCTCCAACTCTTTGCGCTGCCACATCCGCCGCACCACCAGCTCCTGAGCGGTGGCACGGCGCTCGATGGGCTTCAGGCCTCCCCCCGCCTGGCGTCGGTCGACGAAACTCGCCACCTCGCCCATCTCACGCCCGCGGTTGGTCGAGACCAGGACATAGTCTCCCTGCCGCAGATCCGTGATCCCGGCCGATTCAAAGTGGTAGAGCTTGCCCAAAGGTTGAAACCGGATTGCCACCACGCCCGTGGCGGCGCGTTCCGACGTAGGAAGGCTCATGATTGGCGGAGTATAGCATTCGAGGATAGGCGCGAAAAGGGGCCTTTCGGCCCCGCATTCTTACAGGAGCATCTCTGCATTGCTGGCTAGTCGATCATTTCGATTGGGATGACGTTAGACTGCTTGTAGGCCTGCACGCTGATCTTCGCCGCAACTTGCTCGGCGATTGAGGTCAGCGCCCGGCCGACGGGCGAATCGGGGTGTGAAATCACGACCGGCACTCCTCCGTCCCCACCCACTCGCACCCGCACGTCGATCGGAATCGAGCCCAAAAACGGCACCTGCGCTGCATCCGCCAGCTTCTTGCCACCCCCCTGGCCGAAGAGATCGAGCTTTTCGCCGCCGGCGAGCTCCAGGAAACTCATGTTTTCGACCACACCCAGGATCGGCACCTTCAGCGTTCTAAACATCTCCAACGCCCGTCCGGCATCCTCCAGGGAGACCTTCTGAGGCATGGTCACGATGACCACCCCGGTCAGCGGCATGGACTGCGAGAGGCTCAGGGGCGCGTCGCCCGTGCCTGGAGGCAGATCGACGACCAAGTAGTCCAACTCCCCCCAGTTCACGTCGGCGATGAACTGCCGGATCGCCGTGTGCAGCATCGGCCCGCGCCAGATCAGTGGCTGCCCCGGCTTGACCAGGAACGCGATGGAGACCAGCTTCACGCCGTACGACTCAGCCGGTGTCATCTTGCCATCCTGTTGAGGCGGCAGCCGATCCACCCCCATCATGGTCGGTACATTGGGGCCGTAGATGTCAGCGTCCAACAGGCCGACCCGCGCCCCGGCGTGGGCCAGCGCGGCGGCCAGGTTGACGGCCAGGGTGGTCTTCCCCACCCCGCCTTTGCCGGAAGCGACGGCGATGGCGTTCTTGATCGGGCGGTCGATCAGGCCTCGAGTACGGCCGTCGGAGGGAACGTTGGAGGTCAGCTTCAAGGAGACTTCCGATACGCCATCCAGCTCTTGGACGGCCTGCTTGGCCTCCCGTTCGATCTGATCGCGCAGCGGACAGGCCGGCGTAGTCAGCTCCACGGTAAACGCGACCCTCCCACCTTCGATGCGGAGGTCTTTGATCATCCCGAGGCTGACCAGGTCCTTGCCCAGCTCGGGTTCCTGGACCTTGCCGAGAGCCTCCAGAACTACAGTGTCTGTGAGCTGCTTAGCCATTCGTCCGCCGGAAGTCGTGAATTTCGCCTTTGGCTTTTTCGACCAATGCGACCAGGTCCTTGTCGTCCGGGTGAGATCGCTGGACCGTGGCCACCGCGCAGTTTGTGCAGCCGATGGTGGCACGGTAGGAATCGGGCTCGCAGGTCAGGCAGCCCGCCAGGCGAATCATCACCAGGCTGAATGCAAGTTGCTCGGTGGACGCGTCGGGCGAGGCACAGGCCCGATCTACGGTCGCCCGCCAGAGGAGCCCGCGCAAGTCGCGCAGGTTCGGCGCTACTCGCATCGGGAAGAGGATCTCGGTATCACGGATGTACATGATTTGGACCTGAGGCTAGGGCCTCGATTCGAACCCGTCGCTTCGGGCAGGCGCGCCTAGTCGCCTCGGCGGGCGGCCTTCTTCGCTTCCTTCTCGGCGATGGCCGCCTCGTCAATGGCGTAGTTCAGCGGGCGGATGGAGGCGTAGTAGGAGGCCGGCTTCGAAAGCTTGGCTTTGTTGTAGATATTCTCGGCGAAGCGGTCGTAGTTGGAAAGCTCAAAGTCGTGGTCCATCCGGATCGCCTCGAACGGACAGTACTCGGAGCACAATCCGCAGTTCATGCAAATGTCGATGTCAATGTAAAACTCGGTGGGCTCCGGAATGGGCCGCCCGGTCACCGGATCGTCGGAACGCACGATCCAGATGCATTGGGGCGGGCACACTTTGGCGCAGATTCCGCAAGAGGTGCAACGGTCGTGCTTGCTGCCGTCCTCCATTTCATCATAGATCAGGAAGGGAATGTACCGAAACTCTTCGGGCGTCCGGAGCTTCTCCTCCGGATATTGCACCGTGAACACGCCCCGGGCCTTGGGGCCCTGGCGGACCGCCAGCGCTTCGGGGTTGTAGTATCTGCGTCCAAGCCAGCGGATATCTTCGACATAGGATTGAACGAAGTGCCTGATCGTGACGCCGAGCCCCCTCAGGATTCCTATCCCGTACAT
>CAYHJH010000096.1:0-3335 GCA_964356605.1 uncultured Anaerolineaceae bacterium | reverse complement strand
AGCTCCTCATCGATCAACCTCGCCCAGCACAATATCGATCGAGCCTAGAATGGCCACCACGTCGGCCACCTTGTAGCCTTTGCACATCTCCCCCAGCGCGGTCAGATTGATGAAGGAGGGCGCTCGGATATGGTAGCGCCACGGATTCGGCTTGCCGGTCGAGATCACGTAGAAGCCCAGCTCCCCTTTCGGATTTTCGACTCGCCCGTAGGCCTCGCCAGCAGGCACCCGCACCTGATACAGGGCCTTCCCGGTCTGGATCGCTCCTTCCGGTAGCTGATCGACCGCCTGCTGGACAATGCGCACGCTCTGGCGCATCTCGTCGATGCGGATCAAGTAGCGATCGTAGACGTCTCCCCCATAGCGGACCGCGACGTCAAAATTGAAGCGGTCGTAGATCCCGTACGGGTCCGCCCGGCGGACATCGTACGGTACCCCCGAAGCTCGCAGCACTGGCCCGGCGGCCGAGAAGGCGATCGCCTTCTCCGCAGGCAGCACGCCTACGCCGATGCAGCGGCTGCGCACGATCTCGTTCTCCGTGAGGTACAGATCGATCTCATCGATCCGGCGAGGCAACCGCTCGTACACCAGCTCGCGGATGGTCTCCTGGACCCCCGGTGGGAGATCGCGGGCCAGCCCACCGAAGCGGAAGTAGTTGCACATCATCCGGGAGCCGGCAGTGGCCTCGAACACATCCAGAATCAGTTCGCGCTCGTTGATGGCATATAAGGCCGGAGTGAAGAAGGCGCCAAGGTCGTTCAGCAGGAAGCCAATCGCCCACAAATGGTTCGTGATCCGAGTGAGCTCGGCCATGATCACCCGGATGTATTCGGTCCTCTCAGGAGGCTTGATCCCCATCAGCTTCTCGACCGCCAGCGCGTAGCCGAAGTTATTCCCCATGGACGAGAGGTAGTCCAGGCGGTCGGTGTAGGGCATGTTCATCAAGTAGGTGTTGCGCTCGCCGATCTGCTCGTGATTGCGATGCAGATAGCCCATCACCGGCTTGAGGTCGGTCACGGTCTCCCCGTCCAGCGTGACGACCATTCGGAATACGCCGTGGGTGGACGGATGCTGCGGCCCGAGGTTGACGACGATCTGGTCGGTCTTCAGGGTCTGGCCATCGCCGTTGCCGCCGATCCGGCCCATGCCGGCATACAGAGCTGCGTCGCCCTCCGGAACCCAGCCCTCCGGCGAGAAGTCCGGAGGATATTTCACGTTCTTGTGGAAGGGGATTTTGTCCTCGATCCGGTACACCCCTCCCTCCGGCCAGCGGTTCTTGAAAGGCTTGGCTTCCTCCTCGTAATAGGCCTCCCGCCAGTCCTTGCGCAGCGGATGGCCCTCGAAACCCTCCCACATCAAGATCCGGCGCAGGTCCGGGTGGCCAGAGAATCGGATTCCGAGAAGGTCCCAGGCCTCCCGCTCCTGGAAATCGGCGCCCGGGTACACACCCACCAGCGAGGGCACGACCGAATCTTCTCTCGGAACCTGGGTCTTGAAGACAAAGGCCGGGCCGCCTTCGATGCGGTAGGCGTGATAGACAACTTCCATGAATCCGTCCGGCAGGTAATCCACGCCAGTCACGGACGACAGGTAGTTGTATCCGAGCTCGTTCCGCAGCCGAGTGGCAAACTCCACCAGCTCGCCAGGCGGGACCAGGTAGCCCGAATACCCTTGCCTTTGGTCTCGGCTCAGGACACCGGGGAAGGCTTGCTCGAAGGAATCGAGCTCCCGCGGCGGGCGTTCGGTCGTTTCGGCCATTTGCTCGGCCATGTTCAATTGTGTCCTTGGACTGCTGGGAGGCGGCTCACGCGAGCGTGGCTTCCCGTTCCTGCTGAGCTCTTAGCTTCTCAGCGAAATCGGGGAAATCGCGGGGGTCGATGATGTCCGGTCCCAAGATGGGCAGCGGGACCGCCTCGGATCCTTCCCGCTTATACCAGCGAGCCGAAAGGATGGACTGCCCGTCGATCTTTTCCTGCAGCTTGATCAGACCGTGCAGCAGCGCCTGCGGTGTAGGTGGACAGCCGGGAACGTAAACGTCGACCGGCACATACTTGTCCACGCCAGAAACCACGTTGTAGCCCTCTTTGAAGGGCCCACCGCCAGAGGCGCAGGCTCCCATCGCCAGCACGTATTTCGGCTCGGGCATCTGGTTGTAGAGGCGCACGATCACCGGGATCATCTTCTTGGTGACCGTGCCCGAAACGATCATGAGGTCGGCCTGGCGTGGGCTGGGCCGCATCACCTCCATGCCAAACCGCGAAAGATCATACCGGCTGGCCGCGGTACAGATCATTTCGATGGCACAGCATGCCAGTCCGAACATCATCGGCCACACGGATGACCGCCGGCCCCAGTTGTAGAGTTTGTCTAGGGTGGTGATGGCGATTTGGCCCTGCAGGCTCTCAGGGATGGGGATTTCGGTGCTCGTGACTTCGTCGCTCACCCTTTTGCCCTCTCCGCCAAAAGGAAATTATACGTTCCAACTTTCACAGATGTCAAGGATAGCGTAATTTCGAAGATGCCGTTTGACAAATTCAAGTCCGACATCTAGAATGCAATCTCCGATGGGGTTCGACTCTCGCCAACGCATCCTTGAGCATCTGAAGAAATCGGGCCAGGCCTCGGTCGCCGAGCTGAGTGAGGCGGTTTCGCTCACCCCGGTCACCATCCGGCACCACCTGGAAAGGCTGCGCTCGGAAGGGCTGGTGAGCAAGCCGGTGGCTCGGCGCAAACCGGGCCCGGGCAGGCCCGAGATGGTGTATCGCAGTACGCCGGCGGCGGATGCCCAGATGCCCCGCAACTACGGCGAACTCTGCCGGTGCCTGCTCCAGAAGCTTCAGGCACCCTCGAAAGAGCAGGATTTGGAAGCCGTGCTAGTTGAGGTCGGAACGGAGCTTGGGGCGCGGGAAACCGTACCTGCCGGCTCGAGCCGGCTGAGATACATCCAGCGCTATTTGGAGGATCGGGGCTACTTCCCGAATTCATACCGTGCAGAAGGCGGGCTGAGGGTGGAGCTGGCCAACTGCCCTTATTTGGAGGTTGCCAGGACTTCGCCGGCGCTTTGCCACTTCGATCGAGCCCTGCTCGCGGCGCTGTTCGGGAAGAACGTGGAAATGGGCGGCCGGATCGTGGAAAAGCAGCCGGTGTGCACGTTCTCCATCGCCGATTAAGACCCGCTCTCGTCCGTTCAGGATGGCCTTCTCCCAGGTCCAAGCCAGGCCCTTCGTCCTTCGCCCTTCGGCCGGGCTCAGGGTCAGGGTCAGGGCAGGCCCTTCGGCTTCGCTCAGGACAGGCAGGACCAGCGACCCATCCGGCTCCTGAATTGACAGGGGCGA
>CAYHJH010000095.1:3471-6255 GCA_964356605.1 uncultured Anaerolineaceae bacterium | reverse complement strand
CTGTTCGCCGTCCTCGACCTCCAAGACCGAGAGACCCATCTTGGTGGCTCGGCGAGCGAGCATCGACCGGAAGCCAGCGTCGTCGTCGGCGATGAGCACTCGACCGGTCAGGCCTTCGATTTGTGGCTTGCCATTCTCCTGCATGCGCTGCGATACCTCCCGAAATTCTCCGTAGGCGGACCCAACGGTAGCCGGGCCAACGCCCAACTGTTCCGTTTATCCGGCCTGATCTTACAGCAGGGGGGTCGCGAGGGACCTTTCAGTAGCCATACAGCTTCGTTCGCTTTGCTCGAAGTGGGATTGCCGCCATCCAACGGGCAAGATCGACCCAATAGATCCGAACGAACGTTCTACCTACGGCACGATTTGCCGGTCAGCTTCAAAGGTCGCCTGGGAGGATCGTTTGCGGCAGCTTTCGGGGGTATCAGACCTGGGAGACTTAGTACCTGCCGACGCGCGAGGAGAAGAAGGGGTGGGGTCTTCCTAACGCTCAGACCAGGCCCACAGGCGGTCTCCGTCGGTCGCCAACATGACCCAGCCGAGCTCGCCGGTCTGGAGGAGTCGGATGCCCTCCGAGGGCGAGGCAACTTGTCTTGTGGCCGACAGGATCACAATCTGAGGTCTTGCCTTGGAGAGACTAGCGACAGAGGAGTCTCCAGTCAGAATCCAGGCCGTAACGGCCGTCGAACGGGTCTTCGCCATCTCCGTCGCGCGGTCATCTTCGGGAATCAGCTCGAAGCTCGCGTTCCCGCGTGTCAAGCGCAGTCGAACTGATCTGTCGCTCACCCAGACCACCTCCAAGCGCGCGCCGCCTCCAAGATCCAGCGCCTGGCCGGCTGCCGCCTGGGTCGGGGAGACGCCTGCCCTAGTGAGATCCGCCACGACGCGCTCGTATGCCGCCCCGCGGGACTCGCCAGCCCACATCGCGCCCCGAACTCGCACTCGATCGGTCAAGCCGGCCAGCCCGCGGAGTTGGCGATTGCTAGAGTCCGAGATGACCAACCAATCGATCTCCCGATTGAATAGTGGCAGCCGGCGACCGAGATCCTGCGACAGTGCAGTGGGTGAATTTCCCCCGTTCACTAGTACAAATCGGCCGGTTGGTGTCTCAATGAGGCTGGCGCCGCTCTCGAAGGCGGTGATGCGCAGCAGACCGTCTGGCCGGTCGTACGCGGCCCGCCAGGTGAGGCCCGTTGCCACAGCCAGCGCCAGCATGGACACCGCGGCAGATGGCCTGGGAAGGCTCGCCCGCCGCTCGGGAGAGAGTGCTGCCCAGGCGGTAGCGCCGAAGAGCAGCGCATAGAAGGCCACAACCGCTGGAATCGCGACCGGATCCAGCTCCTGTGCGGCCGAAGGAAAGCCGGCGAAGAAAGTGACCGCCCGAACCGTAAACGCGGGAAACGGCCAGGCGAACGCGGCAAAGACCCGACCGAGGGGCAGCCAGATCAACCCCGCCAGGACGGCCAGCCCTCCCAGCATCATGAGTGGCGGCTGAGCGGGAAGCACGACCGGATTGGCGAGCAGGGAGACCAATGACAGGCGCTGGAAGTACAGCGCGGTCAGTGGCAGGGTCGTGACCTGGGCCGCCAAAGTGAATAAGGCGTACTCACCCACTGGCTCCGCCAGTTGCTCCGCCCGTTCGGACGTTAACCAGCGAGAAGCGAGCTGCACAAAGCGGTTCTTGATGGGATCGGCGTACAGCACTAATCCAAGCGTGGCTGCGAAAGAGAGTTGGAATCCGACGTCCCAAAGGACGAGTGGATTCACGAGTGTCATCGCCGCCGCGGCCGCCGAAAGCGAGACCAGAGCGAGGGATTGTCTCCCCAGGTAGCGGGCGAGCAGCGCAAGCCCGCCCATGATGGCTGCGCGGACGACGGCCGCGTCGGCGCCGACCAGCAATGTGTACAGGAGTATGGCGACCGTCGCGGCGACTGCGCCGCGCCTCATCCCCAACCAGCGGCCGAAGAGCGAGATCACCGCGGCCGCCAGCACGGTGAGGTTGAAGCCCGAGATGGCAATGATGTGGGTGGTGCTGGTGTCGTTGAAAGCTTCTCGGACCTCCTCGCTGATTCCGCTTTCGACCCCAAGCAGAATGCCAGCAAGCAAGGAGGCCTCAGGATCCGGGAACAGCAAGTACACAGTGTCGAGCGCCCGCAGACGCAGGTCGAACACAACCTGCATGACTGGATTGCCCTGCCTCACCCCAAGTCGGGTGACCGCCGCGTTCGACATCAGGCTGTGGATGCCTTGCCGGGCCAGATAGTCTCGGTAAGAAAACTCCTCAGACTCCGGCGGGGTCTCCAGGAATCCGACGACCTGGACTCGATCTCCGTAAGAATACGTTTGAAAGCGGCTTGCCTGCACTAGCGCGGATCCCGAAGCCGGTAGCGGATCCTCGGTTTCTGAATACTGCAAACCTTCCGACTCGATCCGCAGCCCGATATAGCGGTCTCGGACGTCAGGGAAATCGGAGACAATCCCAGTCAGCACGACGGGCCGGAGCGAGTCGTTGTGGAAAGCGAGATGACCACCATCGATCTGGGGACCGGCGAGCGCGAAGCGAAAAGCGCCCAGGGAAAACAATAGGATGCCGGGTCCGGCCCTTTTCAACCAACCCTGCGCCAGCACCCAGCTGGCCAGGCCCAGGGCGGCGCCCAGCAAATAGATCCAGGCCGACCGGCCGGTGGCGCCTCCTGCGGCGATGCCCGCCAGCCAGATCAGACCCAACCAAAACAGTTTCATTGCAACGCGTCCGTCGAATGGAGCGGGTCAGCCCAGACTTGA
>CAYHJH010000095.1:1881-3371 GCA_964356605.1 uncultured Anaerolineaceae bacterium | reverse complement strand
TCGAGGCTCCACCCTCCCTGCATGACCACAACTGACCCGATCGCTCGCGCTCAAGGACCCAGGGCATGCGGCAATACCTAGAGCTGATGCGGCACGTGCTCGAGCACGGCGCCGAGCGGGCCGACCGGACCGGAACCGGCACGCTTTCGCTGTTCGGCTACCAGATGCGGTTCGATCTGCAGGCCGGCTTCCCGCTGGTCACTACCAAGAAGCTGCACCTCAAGTCGGTCATCTATGAGCTGCTCTGGATGCTGAGGGGCGAGACCAACATTCGCTATCTCAACGATCATAACGTCAAGATTTGGGACGAGTGGGCCGACCCTGAAGGAGAACTCGGCCCGGTCTACGGCTCGCAATGGCGATCCTGGAGCGGCCCCGATGGACAGGTGGTTGACCAAATTGCCTGGGTGGTGGAAGAGATCCGGCGCAACCCCAACTCGCGCCGATTGGTCGTGAGCGCCTGGAATCCAGCGTTGGTTGATCAGATGGCGCTGCCGCCCTGTCACACGCTCTTTCAGTTCTACGTTCAAGCCGGCCGGCTTTCCTGCCAACTCTATCAGCGGTCCGGCGACATATTCTTGGGTGTTCCTTTTAATATCGCCTCCTACGCGCTGCTGACGATGATGATCGCTCAGGCCACCGAGCTTGAGCCGGGTGAGTTCATCCACACCCTCGGCGACGCGCACCTGTACATGAACCACCTCGAGCAGGCCCGGCTGCAGCTGGAGCGCCAGCCCCGATCCCTGCCGCGGATCGAGCTCAATCCCGCCGTTCGCTCGATCTTCGATTTTGACTACGCCGACTTCACACTGGCCGGCTACGAGCCGCACCCGCACATCCCCGCCCCAGTCTCCGTGTGATCGTCTCCATCATCGCCGCCATGGCGGAAGGCAGCCGCGCGCTCGGCTTGCGCGGGGGTTTGCCGTGGCGGCTGCCGGCCGATCTGGCGCGGTTCAAGCGGCTTACCATGGGGCACGCGGTCATCATGGGCCGGGTGACCTGGGAGCCGCTCCGTCGGCGCGGATTGCCAGGACGGCGGGTCATCGTGCTCAGCCGACGGGGCTTCGCCGCTGGGCCTGAGGTCGCGGCCGCCGCTTCGCTGGGCGAGGCGCTGCAGCTCGCGGCTCAGGATCCATATGAGAGCGAGACCTTCATTGCCGGAGGCTCTCAGGTCTATCACTCGGCGCTGGCTGAGGATGTGGTGGATCGGATGTACCTGACGATTGTCCACGCGAAGGTGGAGGCGGATGCTTACTTTCCTCCCTATGATCCCGAGGACTGGGTCATCCGGGAGGTCGAAGAACGAGCAGCGGACGAGGAGAACCCGTTCGCCATGGCCTTTTCGCTGCTGGAGCGCAAGCGGGCGCCAGCGATCCGCTAGTTGGATTACCCACGCTGCGAATGGGTCATTGTCAGGCTGATTGAGTTTGAACCGCCTGGGACCTCAAGAGAGAGCTCCTTCGACGGTGCTCAGGAGAGCTCCTTCGACG
>CAYHJH010000095.1:0-1781 GCA_964356605.1 uncultured Anaerolineaceae bacterium | reverse complement strand
CCTGGGACCTCAAGAGAGAGCTCCTTCGACGGTGCTCAGGAGAGCTCCTTCGACGATGCTCAGGAGTGCCACCGGGCGGGGCAACCGCCAAAACATCGATACGCCCCGATCAGGATATCAGTACCACAGATATCGCCCACGGCCTCCAGTAGTATCTTTACAAAGGCGCAGACAGGCCACCCGAACGGGCGCTGCGTCAATAGTCAGACCCAATGAGCGAAGATCCGTACGAAGTTGCCCAAGTTCGAGAGATCACCCGCGAAGTCGGCCGGTTCGGCGGGATCATGCGGCTGCTGTTTGTGGCGGAGAAGATCACCGTCGAAAACACCGAGACGATCGCCATGTCGACCGAATTTGAGTGGCAGACAAACGAAAAGCTCTCCGAGTCGGAATTGGAGCAGGCAACCCGCAAACTGCACACCGCGGTGCTCCAGGCCTTGCTAGCGGATGGCTGGGAACCGATCGGAACGGATGCCAAAGGTCGGGTGATGGCGCTTAGGCGCAAGATGCGGGTCGGTGAGTCGGAAGGCTATTCGGCCGAGCAGTTCGCCTGGCAGATCACACACCCCTGGCGGAGCAAGCAGGAAGTCCGCACCTCCTGAAGCGCCCGATCGCCAGTACTCCCCACTAAGTAGAACACCGAATTCGATATCCGCGGATCCTGCCGGCTGGCATGCCGTCCGGCGCAGGGCGGATGCGGTTTACTCAGAGAACGATTGGCCTAGAGCGCAGCCTTGGCTTTCTTGGAGTCGTCGACCCCGAAGACCAACTTCATCCCCATCGTGATGTAGAAGAGCTGGATGTTGACTCCGGCATCCGCCAACTTGCGGGTGACCCTGCCCAGTTCCCCGGGCCGGTCCTTGGCGTCAACGACCAGCACTTCTCTCTCGGCGGCCACTGCAATGCCAGCGCCCTTCAACGCGGCACGGGCGGCAGCAGCATCCTCCACGAGGATGTGGATCTCGCCCTTCCCGGCGCCGGTCACCGCGCAGCCTCCCTCGATGTTGACCCTGGCTTTCCCCAGGGTCTCCCCCAGCTTCGCCAGCTCGCCAGGTCGGTCCTGCATTGTGAGTGTTAAATCGGTCGGCATCTCGCTCCTCCTTGCTGTAACGCGCAGCGAGCGGGATTCTACCCCGACTAACTCGAGGACAGGTTGCTGGCTCGGTTGGAGCTAACTGGTTAGAAGAGCGGATCTTCCCAGCGCTGCTGGGCGATCCGGGTGGGGATCAGGAACGTCTCGGCGAAACCGCGCAGGTCTTTCCCCTGCCGGCGATAGGTAGAAACCAGTGGGTCGGGCGCCAGGAGCACTCGGGCGAAGTAGTCCTGAGAATCCTCCAGATGGGCCAGCAGCAGCTCCGGGAGACCCATATCTCGCCCGTGCCTGCTTCCCCCGACCGCAATCAGAACCTCTCGAGCGATCGCGTAGCGGCGCTCATCGATCGGGAGTTCCCACGGCCGGGTAGTGCGGCCGTTTTGGTAGATCGGACGCTCGTAAATTGGACTCCAGTCTCCCTCGGAAGCTCTGATCTTGCTGAACAAACCGGCGTAGAGAACTGGCGGGTGCTTGAGGATGTTCTCGATCCAGATAGGCGGGTAGATGGCGTCCAGGTAATCAACCAGGCCGAGTGCCAGATTTCGGAGCAGCCATTCGCGCTCCTCGCGGGTGGCTCGAATCATTCTTACGTCTCCTATACCCCTCTTCCACAGCCAATCGAAGTATATGAGTGCAGCGACCGTGTTGCGCTTACAACTTGCTTACAGGCGCGGCTCCAAGGCGGGCC
>CAYHJH010000094.1:0-6288 GCA_964356605.1 uncultured Anaerolineaceae bacterium | reverse complement strand
TAACCTCGGAGGAATCGCCGATGTTTAGTGAGCCCGATACTCCCTCAACCCGCGCCGCTCGGCCGATGAGCGAGCCCGAGACCATGGAGTCGGTGATATGCGTGTCTGCCTCCACGATCGAGTCGCGGATCTCGCAGCGCTCGATCACACAGCCAGGCCCAATGGAAGCGAAGGGACCGATCACGGATTGACGGATCTCGGCGGCCGGGTCGATGTATGCCGGCGGTTCGATTCCTACGCCCTCGCGCCGGTTCTCCTTGGAGTTGTCATGCCCGTGATTGAGCAAATATCGGTTGGCCTCCAGCACGGCGCTGGGTGTCCCTAAGTCCTGCCAGAGCTCCACCGGTTGCGCCCGGATCCGCAGGCCAGCCTCTATGAGCCGGTTGATAGCGTCCGCCAGGTAGAACTCTCCTTTGAGTGCTCCCCCGTCGGCTATTTGCTGTTCGATCTTTGCAATCAACTGCTCGGCACGCGGGAAGTAGTAGAACCCGACCACGGCCAGGTTGCTCTGTGGATCCTGTGGTTTCTCAATCAGACGCTGGACCAAACCGCGCTCGCCAAGCTCGACGAGCCCGAAGCGACGCGGGTCTTCGACCTCTTTCGTCCAGATCACCCCCTCGGCGCCCAGGCCGGAGAAATCTGCATCGGTCAGCGTATCGACGAACCCGATCAGGGTTGGTCCCTTAAGACCCTCTCGAGCCAGCCAGATCGCGTGAGACTGGCCAGCAAGCTCCTCCTGCACCACGTAACGGGCATTCAGCCCGGGATAGTGCTGGGCGATGAATGTCTCCACCTGCTCGCCCAGATACCCGACGATGAAGACAACCTCATCGAAATCGGAAATGGAGCCCAGCGAGTCAAGGAAATGGGCAAGCACAGCCTTGCCGGCCACGCTGACCAGCGGTTTGGGTTTCGACCAGGTGTGCGGCCGCAGGCGGGTGCCGTAGCCGGCCATCGGGAGCACTAGCTTCACAGCGCGGGCCGCTCCGTGTGCCAGGATGTCACTGTCTGGTAGGCGTGCGCCGCCTGGAACAGGCGGGCCTCGCCCAGGTGGGGCGCCATCAACTGCATGGCGATGGGCAGGCCGGCTAAGTCAAACCCGACCGGGAAGGCCAGCCCGGGAATCCCAGCCAGATTGGCCGGCAGGGTGAACACGTCTTCCAAATACATCGCGAGCGGATCATCGCCATGGGCCCCGATGCCGAAGGCGGTGGTCGGCGTGACCGGGCAGGCGATCAGGTCCACTTGCTCGAAGGCGGTTTCGAAGTCACCCTTGATTAGAGTGCGGACCTTCTGGGCTTGGCCATAATAGGCCTCGTAGTAGCCGGCCGAGAGGGCGTAAGTGCCCAGCATAATGCGCCGTTTCACCTCGGGCCCGAACAGCTCCCCGCGAGTGACAAAGTAATCTTCTGGATACTGGCCCGGGCCAAGGCGTGGTCCGTGCCGGACTCCGTCGTAGCGGGCCAGGTTGGCGGAGGCCTCAGCAGGCGCGATGAGGTAATAGACGGGCAGGGCCAGCTCGGTATGCGGCAGGCTGACCTCGCGGATCACCGCTCCGAGTCCCTCGAGGGTGGCGATCGCTTCACGAACGGCCGCTTCCACTTCTGGTTGCAGGCCGGGGATGAAATACTCCTTCGGGACCCCGATTCGCAGACCACGGACTTCGGCGCCGTTCAGGTGAATCTCTGGCACCGCCGCTGGCATCGAAGTCGAGTCCAGCGGATCGTGGCCCGCCATCGTGCTGAAGATCGGGACCAGATCAGCCACACTCCGAGCGATCGCGCCCACGGTGTCGAGCGAGGATCCGAAAGCGATCAGCCCGTAGCGCGACACCCGGCCGTAGGAGGTCTTTAAGCCAGAAACCCCGCAAAAGGCGGCGGGCTGGCGGACGGAGCCACCAGTGTCGGTGCCCAACGCTGCAAAGCACATCCGGGCGGCCACTGCGGCGGCGGAGCCTCCGGAGGAGCCGCCTGGCACACGGCCGAAGTCCCACGGATTATGAGTGACGCCGTAGGCGGAGTTCTCCGTGGAGGAACCCATGGCAAATTCGTCGGTATTGGTCTTGCCCAGCACGACCGCTCCGGCATCCAGCAGGCGGGTGACACTCGTCGCAGTGTAGGGCGGGTAGAAGCCGTGCAAGATCTTAGAACCGCAGGTGGCCGGGAGGCCCTCTACGCACAGCACGTCCTTTACTGCGATCGGGATCCCGTGAACGAGCGGAAGGGCATCATCATTCGCCGCGTGCCAGCGTTCGTCGGCTGCCCGCGCCTGAGCCAGCGCGCGTTCTTCCGCGATGTTGAGGAAGGCATGCACCTGACCGTCGACGACCTGGATGCGATCGAGGCAGGCTCGCGTCAGTTCCACGGAAGACACTTCGCCGGCGCGCAGGGCACCGGCGGCTTCGAGCAGCGTCAGGTCGATCAGGTCAGCCATATCAGCGCATGGTGGCAGGTCCGGTCATCGTGGCAGGTCTATGCGACGTGCCGAGCGCGGAAATCTTGCACATCAGCCCAGGGTCTAAGGCTGTTCTTCCAGGACGCGGGGCACCCGGAACATGTCATCTTCGGCCGCTGGCGCATTGGATAATAATCGTTCGCGCGGCGTGGAGGGCCGAACTTCATCGGTCCGGAGTGGGGCCTTGAGCGGAAGCACCGTCGCGGTCGGCGGGATCTCGGAGGTGTCCACCTCTTTGAGTCGGCCGGCGTAATCCAGGATGGCTGAAAGCTGCTGGGCGTAGCGGCGCTCCTCGGCCTGGGTAAGCTGCAGGCGCGCCAGGCGGGCAATTTTCCGGACTTCCTCGACGGTTAAAGCCACAGCGCCGGTATTATAGCAAAGCGGCCTCTGGATCCCGCGAGACGGGGCCGGAGACCGGTTGAACCTGCCGGGCCGTGTCCGGGTAGAATACTTGACCCCCGAATGTGAGGAGAGGAGAAGAACATGGATGAGACCACGGGCGTTCTGAGCTTCGAACGGTCCGTTCCAGCGCCGGCCGAGGCGGTGTATTACGCTTTCAGCACCGGCCAGGGCTGGCGCGACTGGCTGTGCGACTCCGCCGTCTTCAAGTCTTTGCCAGGCGGCAGTTACCACCTGAGTTGGGACACCGGTTGGTATGCCTCTGGCCGGATCGAGGAATTGAACAAACCCAGTCGGGTGCGCCTCAGCTGGCGAGGCGCCGAGGATCCGGCCGCCACGCAGGTCACGATTGACCTGCATGGTCATGACGACCATACGCATGTTTCGGTGGCCCACTCCGGGTTTGGCGACGGGGAGGCCTGGGAGCGGGCTCGCCAGGAAGCCGCGCGGGGCTGGGAGGTCGGCCTGGAGAACCTGGAATCCATCTTCACCACTGGGGCGGACTTGCGGACCACTCGCCGGCCGATGGTCGGTCTGATGGGCAATGACTTCAATGAAACGATCGCCGATCAGATCGGAGTGCCGGTCGCCGAGGGAGTGCGGATCGCCGAGGCGATTGAGGGCATGGGAATGGCCAAGGCGGGTATACAAGCGAATGATGTCATCGTTGAGCTAGATGGGCGGGCCATTCGAGGCTGGTCGGATCTCGGCGCCGTCCTGCAGCGCAGACGGGCAGGAGATACTATTCCGATGGTCTTCTATCGGGGGAAGGAGAGGCGCCAGGCCGAGGTACAACTCTCGGCTCGTCCGAGCCCAGCGACCCCGCTCGATCCCCGCGCCTTTGCGAGGGAACTTCGAGAAGTCAACGCGAAGGTCATCGAGGAGATCCGGGCAGTATTCGAGGGTGTGAGCGAGGCGGAGGCTGAGTTCGCGCCGGAAGGTGAGTGGTCGGCTACGGAGATTCTGGCCCACCTGATCGTGGAGGAGGACTGGTATCTGCACTGGATCGGACTGTTTTTGAGCGACGCCGAAGCTCAGTGGGCCGATAACTCCAAGAACCGCCGTGAGCAGCTTCAGGCGGTCATCCAACTCAGCCCCACCATTGGTGAGCTACTCCAGCGGTTGGTTCGGGACCAGGAGACCACCGCAAGTCTGCTCGAAGCCTCGCAAGAGGCTCTCGGTGCCCGCAAGGGAGTCATGTGGCGGCTCGGGGTTCAGTTCCTGCATTTCCCAGGCAGCCATGCGCGGGAGCATATGGAGCAGATCAAGAAGACCCTCGAAGCCGCCCGGGCGGCTGAACCGGCCACGGCAGCAACGTAGCATTCCCAGATGGAGACCGAATGCACGGAACCGGCGGGGCCCCATGGCCCCCCCGCCCCGGTTCAAATGTTTTGAGATCAACAAAAGCACAGTAGAGCCGCGGCGGGCGGAAAGTGAAGTGCATTATACTACTTCCAGCCCTCGTCGAACGGTTCCAAGCATTAGCAAGGAGTAGCAGCATGGCCGAACGCGGCTATATCGTGATTGCCGACATCACCGGCTACACCGCGTTTCTCAGCACCTCGGAGCTCGAGCACGCCGAGGACAGCCTGCGCAGCCTGATCGACCTGCTGATCGACCAGACCAAGTCACCACTAGTGATTTCCCGGCTGCAGGGCGATGCGGTCATCAGCTACGCGCCGCAGGCCAGCTTTCTCCAGGGCCAGACGATGGTGGAGATCGTCGAGAACACCTACGTCGCCTTTCGGCAGGCCCGTGAGCGCATGCAACTCAATACCACCTGCACCTGCGCGGCGTGCCAGAACATCCCCAATCTGGACCTCAAATTCCTTGCTCATTACGGCAGCTATGTTTTGCAACAGACCCCGATGTATCAGGAGCTGGTGGGCAACGACGTGAATCTGACCCATCGGCTGCTGAAGAACCGGATTATCGAGTCAACCGGGATCAAGGCTTACGCTGCGTACACCGAACCGGCGGTCGAGGCGCTGGGGATTAGGGACTTCTGCCTGGAAATGTCGCAGCATACGGAGAGCTACGAGCACTTAGGGGAGGTTCTGCTGTACATCCAGGACCTGCAGCGAGTTTGGGAGCGGGAGCGAGAGCGGCGAAGGGTTACCGTCGAGCCGGCAGCGACCTGGTTCACAGTCGAGACCGAAATCCCGGCACCGCCTCCGCTGGTGTGGGACTACTTCACCAAACCTCAATACCGGCTCATCCTGTTTGGCGCGGATTCGATGCCGGTGGACAACCGCATCCAGGGACGGACGGCACCGGGGACGGTCTATTACTGTGCCCACGGAGACGCTCGGATCCGGCACGCGGTCCTAGACTGGAGACCCTTCGAGTATTACACCTTCGAGACCGAGATGCCGATGAGGACGAAATCGCTGATTACCACGCAATTTATCTCAGTCGATGGCGGTCAAGCTACAAAAGTGCTCGGCATCTGCGGCAAGCCCCAGGGCAACTTCCTGGCCCGGGGAGCGCTCGTAGCGGTGCGATCCAAGATGATTCAGACTATTGAGGCCGGAATGCAAGCGCTGCGGAAGATCATTCTCGAAGAGCTCGAGTCCGGCGTGACCCTACGGCCGGAGCCGGTCGCGGTGCCTGAGGATCAAGTTGCCGCTGCCGTTGAGGCTTCCCTGGCGGAGGTCCCCACTGGTTAAACCACTCGGCGGGCGGGGACTCGCTGCATTGGGTGTGCGGCTGCCTGGGCACGGGGAGGCGCGACTGTCCCTCAGGTCGGGTGGGTCATGACTCGTTGCTGTGTTAGGGCCTCTCGAATCGAGCGGTAGCAGCGACGCAGGAGCTCCTCCAGTTTCTGCCAGTCCCCTTCGACATCGGTCGACTTTCCCGAGGTAATCAGATCCACGGTATTGTTCGCTTGCACCCGCCACTCGGCCGATGGGTGCGCCTGCTCGGGGACGAGGCCAAAGATCGCGCTATGCAGTGCGACCATGGCCTCGACAAACTCGGTCTTGTCGTCCTGTCCCACCAGTCGGCGATGAACTTCGTTGTAGCGAAACTCCAAGGCGGCGACCTGGGCGGGATCGAAGCGTAGCCCGGAATAGCGGCGGGCGAGGCGATAGAACCGTTCGTAGTAGGCCTCGATCACTCGGCCATCGTGCTCAATCGGCGCCCAAGCGGCGGCGGCCCGGGTAACGTAATATGCCGCGACCAGGGAGACCGGGAAGGGAATGCGGAACTGTTCCTGACAGAGTCCGATTATTAACCTCAGGAGCCGGAGCCATTTTCGATCGTAATAGGCTCGCCACCCGTTGGCCTCGAAGTAGGCCACTCGAAGCGGGTCGAAGTCGAAATCTCTCTTCACGGAGCTTTCTCCGACCCGAGCCGTTCGATGGCGGTGGCGACCAGGCAGGCCGGGCAAGCCGCGTGGGTGAATGAGAGTAGCCGGTCGACCGCCTCGCTCTC
>CAYHJH010000093.1:0-6302 GCA_964356605.1 uncultured Anaerolineaceae bacterium | reverse complement strand
CGCTCGTCGGATGGCGAGCCAGGCTAAGGCGCCTGGCCGGTATCCTCCCAGCTAACCAGATACCAGCGCAGGTAATCTTCCAAGTGAGCCGACCAATACGCGGCGGTGTGCTCGCCTGGAAAGCTCTGCCGGGTGTATGGCACGCCTAGCTCGTCCAGCAGATCGGTCAGGTCCATGAGAGCAAACCGCAGCGTGTCGCGCTCTCCCATATCGATCCAGATCGCCGGCAATTCCACCGGTGGGATCGACTCGATCCAGGTCGGAATATCGAACAGGTCCGATACCAGAACTGCGGGGCTGTGGAGACCGATCGCGCCAAACAGCTCGGGATGCTTCAGGCCGATGCGTAGAGCCCAGCCGCCGCCGCGCGAGATGCCGCCGATGGCCCGCAGCGATCGATCCGGGCTCGCGCCGTAGGTCTGCTCCAGATGCGGGATCAGGTGCTCCGCGATCGCAACTTCGTAGTCGAGCCCTAGTCGCTCCCAGGGCATAACGATCAGGAATGGCTCCGCCCGTCCGGAGGTGATCCATTCCTCAGCGAGCTCGTCGATTTCCAACTCATCCCACTGGCTATCGGTTCTCGCCAGACCGTGCAGCAGTATGACCACCGGCAGGCTGCCCCGACGTTCGGCGGCGCATGGAGGAAGGTAGACCCGGTAGGGGAGGCTTCGAGTAAGGGCCGGGCTGACCACCTCGGATTGGACAACCTCTCCACCTTCGCTCAGACAGGACGGCGCCGGAGTGGAGCTAGGCGAGGGCACCAGACTGGCAGTAGCCGTTAGCACTGGCGAGGCAGCCGGCTGTGGACTCGGAGTGTTGGAGGGGTTGGGAAGCGGCGGCGGAGGAGGGGTTTGGATGGCGCAGGCTGTGAGCAGAAGAATCAGGGTTGCCGCGATGCCCGCGCTGGGCCGATTAGCCAAATCGGCCCTCGATGTAATCCTCCGTTCGCTGGTCTTGGGGTCGGGTGAAGATGTCTTTGCCCGGTGCGAATTCGATCAGCTCGCCGTCCAGGATGAAGGCGGCGTGGTCGGCGGTGCGGGCAGCCTGCTGGACGGAATGCGGCACCAGCAGGATCGTGTAATTCTGCTTGAGGTCCTGCAGGGTAACTTCCACCTTTCCAGTGGAAATTGGATCGAGCCCGGAAGTCGGTTCGTCCAGCATGATGACCTCCGGCTCGAGCGCCAACACCCGCGCCAGGCACAACCGCTGCTGTTGGCCGCCGGAAAGTGAGATCGCCGGGTCATCCAGGCGGTCTTGGACCTCCTCCCACAGCGCGGCCGCCCGCAGACTGCGCTCGACGACCTCGGCAAGCCGCGCCTGGTTCCGCTCGCCGGCCAACTCCAGACCGTAGGTCAGATTCTGGCGAACACTCATAGGAAGCACGACCGGCCGGGCGAACACCATGCCCACCCGGCGGCGGAGCGCGATGAGATCGGTCGCGGGGTCGAGAACGTCAATTCCATCCAGCCAGACCTTCCCGGACACATGGATGACGTCGGTCAGGTCGTTGAGGCGGTTCATCGTACGCAGCAGCGTGGACTTGCCGCCTCCGGCCGGCCCAAACAACACCGTGATGGCGTTGCTGCGGACGTCCAGGCTGACATTGCGGAGAGATTCCTTCCCGTCCGAATAGCTCAAGGAGAGGTTTTGGACTGAAATCTTGGTCCTGTTCATCTCACCATTGTCGGCGGGCCCGTGCTCTCGATCGAACGATTGTGGCCAGCAAGTTCATGCCGAGCACGAACACGAGCAGCACCGCCGCGGTGCCATATTGCAGCGCGATCGGCATGCCAGGGACCTGAGTCGAGATGACAAACAGGTGGTAGGGCAGCGCCATCGTGGCGTCGAAAGGAGAGCTGGGAAGTCGAGGCAAGAAAAATGCCGCCGCGGTGAACAGGATCGGAGCGGTCTCACCGGCGGCTCGCTCGAGTCCCAAGATCACTCCGGTGAGGATGCCTGGCAAGGCTTGGGGCAGTACGATCCGGCGTACCGTCTGCCACTGCGTTCCGCCCAACGAGATGCTGACGACCCGAAAGCTCTGCGGCACAGCCCGCAAGGCTTCTTCCGCAGTGCTGATGATCACCGGCAGGGTCATGAGGGCAAGTGTCAGGGATCCGGCCAAGATGCTGGTACCGAAGTTCAGGAAGAGCACAAACAAACCAAGGCCGAACAGGCCATACACGACGGAAGGGATGCCGGCGAGGTTGATGATGGCGATCCGAATCGCGCGGGTCCAGCGGCTATCCGTTGCGTACTCGGACAGGTAAATCGCCGCGCCCATGCCGAAGGGCACCGCGACCACGGCCGTCCCGAGCGTGAGCCAGAAGGTGCCCACGATCGCTGGCAGGATGCCGCCGGCTCGCATCCCCTCGCGTGGCATAGCAGTGAGGAACTCCAACGAGATCGCCGGGGCGCCCCGCCATAGGATGAGACCGACCACGAGGATGATGGGAGCTACGGTCGCAATGGTGGCGAGCAGCAACCCGGCAAAACCGGCCCGCTGGATCAGGTGTCTGCGCTGAGAAATTACGGCCATTGGGTTTACGAGAGCACTCGCTCGGCCCGCGTGCGCTGCCGAAACACAAAGCTCGCCGCCACCAAGTTCACCACCAGGGAGATCAGGAACAATAAAATCCCGATCAGGAAGAGCGCATGGTAGTGGACACTGCCGTTGGCGACCTCGCCCATCTCGGCCGCGATCGTGGCGGTCATCGTGCGGGTTGGCCGGAAGAGGGAACCCAGCCCGGTGGGCACCACCGGCGCGTTGCCTGTGACCATCATCACGGTCATGGTCTCACCGATGACCCGACCGATCCCCAGCATGACGGCGGTGAGCACACCCGAGCGGGCCGCCGGCAGGGTCACCCGCCAGATGATCTGCCAGCGGGTGGCGCCCAAAGCCTTGGCTCCTTCGCGGTACGTGCGCGGGACGGCGTCTAGCGCGTCCTCGGCGACGCTCACGATGGTCGGAATGGCGATTCCGCCGAGCAACAACGAGCCGGTGAAAGCTGAAAGTCCGGTTGGTAGATCCAAGAGCCGGCGCAGATACGGCGCCAGCGCGATGATGCCCAGAAATCCCAGCATCACGGAGGGCAGCCCGGCCAATATTTCAACTACCGGTTTCAGCAGCTCGCGCGCCGAACGCGGCGCCACTTCGGCGATGTAGATGGCGGTCGACAGCCCCAGCGGAACAGCTACCAGAGCTGCCCCGATGGTGACGAGCAGTGACCCACCGATCAGAGGCAGCATTCCGAAGAAACCCTCGATGGGATACCAGCGATCGCCCACCAGGTCACCGAGCGGGATTTCGAACAACGCCGGTGTCCCTTCAAGAAGCAGGAAAAGGAAGATCAGGCCGATAAACAGGATGGCGGAATAGCCAGCGAGCTTGATCAGCCGCGTAACGAGGAATTCGGAACGGGTGGTGTCGCGCATCAGGACGAGGCCGGCACGAATCCCAGTTTGGATACGATCTGCTGAGCCTCCGGGCCCGTGATCCAATTCAAGTAGTCGAGCACCCGACCGATCGGCTCGCCGGCCGTATACATGTACAGGTCCCGAGCGATCGGGTACTGGCCATTGTTCACCGATTCACTGGAAGGGCGAACGAATGGACCGGACGGGTCGGCCGCGACCGCGATGACCTTGACGTCCGGGGTCACGTAGCCCAAACCGTCGTATCCGATCGCGTTCGGGTTGTCGCGAACCTCCGCGGTAATCCCTTCCGAGGAGGGCAGCAGCAGGGTCTCGGGCGAGAAGAGGGTCTTGTCCTCGTTTTCTCCCTGGCGAATTACCTGCTCCAGAAAATAGACGTGGGTGCCGGAATTGGTCTCGCGCGAGAGCCTCACAATCGGCCGATCCTCCCCTCCGACCTCAGACCAGTTCGCGATCTTTCCGCTGTAGATGTCGGAGAGCTGCCCGATCGTGAGCTGCTCGACCGGGTTGTTCGGATTCACGATAATGGCGATGGCGTCGCGGGCGACCACGAACTCGACCGGAGAGACCCCGTTGGCCTCCGCCTCCGCCTGCTCCTCAGGCTTGATCTGCCGGGAGGCGTTGGCGATGTCCACGGTTCCGTTGATCAAGGCCGCAATGCCGGTGCCGGACCCGCCGCCAGTGACAGAAATGTTGACCTGGGGCTCAAGCTGGTGATACGCTTCCGCCCAGGCGAGCGCCAGGTTTACGATGGTGTCCGATCCCTTGTTGACGATCGTCTGGCCGGAGCTTGCCGGATCATCCTGGCTGAAGGAGCAGCCAGTAAGCAGGAGGCCAAGGAGCAGGGCGACTGCCAAGCGAGGCTTCGTTGAAGGGCACGGTCCCGGCATACCGTCGGTGATTATACTTCTGGCAAACCTGCATCAAGATTCATGGTCCCTCGACCGATTCGCCTCTGGCATAATTGAACTGGTGAAACCCGCTCGATGACCGGCCCAAACCACTCGAAGATCGAGGTCCAAAACCTCGACTTTTTCTACGGCTCGTTCCAGGCATTGCACGGCGTGTCGATGCAGATTCACGAGCGCCAGATCACCGCCCTCATTGGGCCCTCCGGCTGCGGCAAGACCACGTTCTTGCGCTGCCTGAATCGAATGAATGACGATATTCCGGGCGCCAAGGTTGATGGCAAGGTACTGATCGAGGGGGAGGACATCTATCGCCGTGAGGTCGACGTGGTGGAGCTACGCCGCCGGGTGGGAATGGTCTTCCAGAAACCCAACCCGTTCCCGCAGTCGGTCTTTGACAACGTGGCGTTCGGTCCCCGGGTGCTTGGGCTGGTGAATGGCCGCGGCGAGCTCGACGAGCTGGTCGAGCGTTCGCTGACCCGGGCCGCGCTGTGGGAGGAGATCAAGGACGATCTCGCAAAGGATGCGCTGGGGCTATCGCTCGGGGAGCAGCAGCGCCTGTGTATTGCCCGGGTGCTGGCGGTGGAGCCGGAAATCATTCTCATGGACGAGCCCTGCTCGGCGCTCGATCCGATCGCGACCTTGAAAATCGAGGAGCTAATACGGCAGCTCCGGGACCGCTACACCATCGTAATCGTGACCCACAACATGCAGCAAGCAGCCAGGGTTTCCGATCGTACAGGGTTGTTCTGGCTGGGAGAGCTGGTGGAATTCGATGAGGCAAGCCGGATCTTTACTCGGCCTGAAAAGCAGTTGACCGAGGACTATATCACCGGGCGGATGGGGTAGCTGCCAAGGAGGGCACTATGGCAAGGACCAGTTTGAGATCGGCGCTCGATCGCGAGGTCAGTGAGATCAATGATGATTTGCTGCGCCTGCAGAAGCTGGTAGACCAGGCGATCGTTCGCTCGGTCGACAGCCTCACGCGGCGCGATCAGGCCACGGCTCAGCAGGTCATCGACGAGGACATCCAGATCAACGACTTACGCTACAAGATCGAGGAAGATTGCCTCGCATTGATTGCCACTCAGCAGCCGGCCGCCAGCGACCTGCGTTCCATCATCGCCGCCATGCACATGGTCGTCGAAATGGAGCGCATGGGCGACCACGCCACCGGGATTGCCAAGACCGTCATCCGAATGGGGGACGAGCCGTTGCTCAAGCCGCTGGTCGACATCCCGCGCATGGCGGAGCTGGCCAGGGAGATGCTGCGCCAGAGCCTGGCCGCCTACAACGAGCGAGACGCGGGGAAGGCCCGGGCGGTCGCCAAGTTGGACGACGAGATGGACGGGCTCTATAAGGCGGTCTTCAGCGAGCTGGTCGAAATCATGTCCCGCACCCCCAACAGCGCCGCCCGAGCCACCTATCTACTGTGGTGCGCGCATAACCTGGAGCGTATCGGCGATCGAGTTACCAACATCGCCGAGCGGGTTGTGTTCGTGACCACTGGCGACCTGAAAGAGCTTAACGACTGAGGCGGTGCCGCCAAGGAGCATCGCCGGAGCCTTTCATGGTCGCGCTTGATGGATTCTTGATGCGGCTTACCGGAATTCTCTGATCCATAAGGGGCTGGTATGCTGGTGCGCTAGACACCGCCGCGGCGAGAGGTATAATCCACCAGACAACTGAATAGGTCGAGAAGCCTTCGGGGCAGGGTGAGGGCCGCTGGCCCAATTCCCGATCGGCGGTAGAGCCCGCGAGCGCGAACGCGCAGGATCCGGTGAAACTCCGGGGCCGACGGTACAGTCCGGATGGGAGAAGGCATAAGGCGTTGCGCCTGAGTTGGGACGTTGCCCCGAAGACACTGAGTCTTCGGGGTTGCTTCTTAATCAGGTCAGCCTGCTGGTTCCGCTGAGACCTCGTCTCTTCGGAACCTGAGCCTGCTACTTTGCTTGGCCT
>CAYHJH010000092.1:0-6315 GCA_964356605.1 uncultured Anaerolineaceae bacterium | reverse complement strand
GCCTCCACAACCACCTGGCCAACGCCAGGCTCCAGACTCGCATGCCCGGACAACACCAAATCCGCGTGGTTGGTGGACGGCGCGGATGGCGCCGCAGTGATCGCTGCCGTGCGAAGCCCCAGGCGGCGGGCCTCGGCCAGGGCGCGGGCGACGATGGGGGTTTCCGGCGCGACCTCAACCGCAATGGCGAAGTCACGTTTCCGGCCGCCAGCCAGGGCCCGGGCCATGTCGCTCAGACCGCCGACTGCCAGTTGCACGGTGTAGCCGGCACCTTCCAGCCAGCCGGCCAAGCTGCGAGCCGGTCCAGCGCCCAACCCTTCGGCGATCAGGACAACTCGCTCCGCCTCGTCTAGAGCCGTAACCAGTTTCTCGGCGGCTTCGATCGGGAAGCCCAGGCGGGTTAGGTCGAGATGGCGAGCGATCTCCGCCATGGCGGCATCGACCGCCTCCGCAGGAGAGTTCGCCTCTACCTTTCGCCCGGTCAACAGTTCTTCTCTCACGCGCTCGCGAATTTCGCGCTGCAATTCCGGATAGCCGGCATAGTCCAGCCGCTGGGCGAAGCGGACGACGGTGGCCGGATCGAGATCTAGCGAGTGAGCGAGTTCAGTGGCGGTGAGGAAAGCCGCGTGAATATACGAGTCCAGCAGAAAGTCTGCCAGGACGGTGAAACTGGGGGAGAAGTCTGAGCGGATCGCTCGGATCCGCTCTTCGTAAGTCGGCATTCCTTAGACTCAGACTGCCTGTAAGTCACTGTAGCGGGAGCCGCACAGCCTGCGACCGGCGGACTCGTGACTCTAGCATAAGCAGCCCTTCGAGGCAAGAAATATTGCAAGTCCTGTGCCTTGGCGGAGGGGCGACCCCTTAGTGAATGGGGATTGAATGGGGTTGGGAAGTATAATGAGGCGCGGGGCGGATAGCTCAGCTGGTTAGAGCACTTCTCTTACACAGAAGGGGTCGCAGGTTCGAGTCCTGTTCCGCCCACCTCAGGCGTCCGAAAGGACGCCGGTGCATTTTGGTCACATGATGCTGCCCCGAAGGCACCTGATCCTGGCCTGCATGCTCGTGAGCGGCTGCGTTCGGCAGCCAGCTCAGGTCACGCTGGTTCCAAGTGCGACGCCCGCTGCGACGCCGACGCCCGGGCCGAGTCCGACTCCTCTTCCGACCCTTCCGCCCACCCCCGCGGCAGCGGGCCTCGACATTCACGCCAGCGCAATGCTCCCCCAGTTCGCGGGAGACCTGGCTGCCCTGGCGAATGCCACACGCTACTGGATCGAGATTCAGGTGCAGTTCGATCCATTGCGGGAAATGGCCGTCATCGAGGGGCTAGCCCGAATCCGCTTCGTCAATCCCGGGCAGCAGCCGCTGTCGGATGTAGTGGTCATGCTGTGGCCTAATGACTTGCAGTACCAGGCCGAGATGCACGCCGGCCCGGCTCTAATTGACGGTCGACTTCAGCCGCCTAACGCAGAGCTTCAGGGCCTGGCCCAACGCTACGAACTGCCCCGTCCCTTACCCCCTGGAGAGGCTGTGGATCTCAGCTTGCCTTTCCATGTGGACACCTCCGGCCCGATCGGTGGTGGGATACCCAGGCGGTTTGGGATCTCCGAAGGAGTGCTCTTCGCGCCTACCTTTTACCCCTTGCTGCCGCTGCTGCGAGATGGGGAGTGGGTGGTCGAGCGGGCCCCCGCTGGAGGAGACACGACCAACTCCGCGATCGCCTTCTACCAGGTTCGAGTTGCGACCTCAGTCGACCATGAGGTCGTGGCCACCGGCATCGAAGTCGGGCGAGAGCAACTGCCGGACGGCACACAGGCGATGACCTTCGTGAGCGGTCCGGTTCGAGATTTCGCCTTTGCCATTGGCACGCTGGTATCTGAGACAAAAGAAGTGCAAGGTGTTCAGATCCGCGGCTGGGTGCTTCCTGAGCACCAGCCGGATCTGACTCGCATGGTGGAAGCCGCGGCCGCGCAGGTCGAGCTGTTGGCGCGGTTGGTCGGACCCTATCGGTACGTCGAGCTCGATTTGGTCGACCTGCCCGGTGCGTACGGTGGGATCGAGTATCCCGGGCTGGTGACGATCGGCACGCTGGGTGGACCGGATCTGATTCACCCTACCGTCCACGAGGTCGGTCACCAGTGGTTTTATGGGCTGATCGGGGACGATCAACTCCGCGAGCCGTGGCTGGACGAAGCCGCCGCGACCTATACCCAGGTGCTGTACCTTGAGCAGACCGAGGGCTCGGGCAGCGCCACCGGGCTGTTGAGCGACTATCGAGAAGCACTGCGGGAGCACCCGGAACCCGAGCGTCCCATCGGCCTCGGAGTCGCCGACTACGCCTCGCAGTGGGAGTACGCCTTGTTCGTGTACCTCAAGGGGGCGTTGTTCTTCGACGCGTTGCGTACGGAACTCGGCGACAAGATATTCTTCGAATTCCTACAGGCCTACTACGAGGACTACCGCTACAAGATTGCGACCGCGGTGGATTTTCAATCCACTGCCGAAGCCACCTGCGCTTGCGACTTGCAGGCACTGTTTGATCTATGGGTGTATCGAGGCGGGGAGCTGCCCGGTCTCTGAAGTTCCGACGTCAGGCGCTCAGACCGAGCTTGCTTGACCTCCCTTAAGCGCACGCTTACAATCGCGTAGCTCGACCTCTCGGCCCGTCTCCCCGGAGCACCCCATGCCCGATTTTCTCTTCCGTGGAAATCTCAAGGACCTCGATCCGGCCGTATATGAACTGACGGAGATCGAGGCCGAGCGCCAGTACCGCCGACTGATCCTGATCCCTTCCGAGAGCACTGCGCCCGCTGCAGTTCGAGAGGCGCTGGCCAGCGCTTTCAACAATATCTACGCTGAGGGCTATCCACATGAGAGCACCCGCCGGATCCCGGAAGAGCAAATCCTGGATTACGAGGTGCAGTTGGCGCACTACCGCCGCTACTCCGATCCGCGTTACTACAAAGGGGTCGAGTACGCCGACGTGGTAGAGGCGCTGGCCCGGCGGCGCTGTGCCATGGTCTTCGCGGCCAACGGCCTGGCGCCGGAAGATTTGTTTGTCAACGTCCAGCCGCTCTCCGGCGCGCCGGCCAACAACGCGGTCTACCACGCCCTGGTCGAGCCGGGTGACACCATCATGGGCATGAATTTGATGCAGGGCGGGCACCTGACCCACGGTTCTCGGGTCAACCGCTCTGGCAAGCTGTATCGCTCCATGCACTACGGCGTCGACCCGAAGACGGAACGCATCGATTACGAAAAGGTCGAGGCCCTGGCCAAAGAGCATCGCCCCAAGATGATGATCGCTGGCTACTCTTCTTACCCTTGGGCGCCGGATTGGCGACGCTTCAAACAGATTGCCGAGGCGGTCGGCGCATATCTCCTGGCCGATATCGCCCACATTGCTGGCCCGATCGCCGCTGGGGTGTTGCCCTCACCGGTCGGGATCGCGGACGTCGTCACGTTTACAACCCACAAGTCGCTGTGCGGCCCGCGCGGAGCGGTGGTGCTGACCCACCTGCAAAAATTAGCTGAGAAGCTGGATCGCGCCGTCTTTCCCGGCGAGCAGGGAGGGCCCCACATGAACACGATCGCGGCCCAGGCCGTGACGTTCAGGCTGGCGGCGACCCAAGAGTTCCGCGAGCTGCAAGCGCAGATCTTGGCGAATTGCCGGGCGTTGAACGATTCACTGGCCGCCGCCGGTCTGCGGATTCCCTTTGGAGGGACCGACACTCACCTGACCAACGTGGATTGTTCTACTATCCGCGGGCCAGACGGGACGGCGCTCTCCGGCGACCAGGCGGCGCGCATCCTGGACCTGGCGGGCATCGTGGTCAACCGCAACACCATCCCGGGCGATACCACCGCAGCCCGGGCGTCGGGGATCCGGCTGGGGACGGTCTGGGTCACCCAACGCGGCTTTGGCATCCGAGAGAGCGAGCAGCTCGCGGGGCTGATCGCGCAGCTATTGCAGGCCGGCACTCCCTTCGGTTTGCCGGGACGAGCGGATCCGATGCCCCGCGTGAAAGTCGACTTTGATGTTCTCGCCAGCGTGCAGCGTGAGGTACGAGACCTGGCGACCAGCATCGGCATTGATCTCGAGCCACCGCACCACGGCTACCCTCACTTCTACTATGTGGATGACCCTGCGCCTCGGGAGCCGTTCATCTCCGTATCTGTAGAAGGCGCGACCGCACAGGCGTTCTTGGGATTCCTCACCGACGCTCGTCCTCTCGAGCTTGAAGCCGGTCGCGCGATCCGCACGCGGATGCACCCCCCAGGCGGGCCGCGCCATGCCGTCCTGCGCCGAACCGACGACCGCGCCTGGAAGCTTGCCTTCGATTCGGAGGGCTCGTCAGCGATACTGGCCTGGCTGCGCGCCCTCTCGGACGGCTATATCACCTTCGACCCCGCCGACATGCATCGAAAGCCGCCCGGGCCGGTGGTCATCCGATTGGACGGAGGAATGCAGGCCCTGCCGGAGGCGGGGGAGGATTCAGACGGCTCGGACAAGCCCTGGTATCTCGGCGCTTCGGAGGGCGGAAGGAAGCCGCTGCCTGCCTTTGAGTGGGATGAACCCGAGCATCCTGTCCAGCGGCGCACGCCGCTCAATGAAATTCACCATGCGCTCGGGGCGAAGATGATTCCGTTCGCCGGGTGGGAGATGCCGGTCTGGTACAGCTCGGTGCTCAAAGAGCATCACGCCACCCGTGAGTCCGCCGGGTTATTCGACGTCAGCCACATGGGGGTATACCAGGTGGAGGGCCAACGGGCCGAGACCTTCCTCGACAGTGTGGTCGCTAATGACATGGCGTCCTTATCGGTTGGCGAATCGCTCTACACGCACCTGCTCGACCCGGAAGGCCGGGTGTTGGACGACACGATGGTGTACCGGCGAGGCGAACAGGCCTACCTGATGGTCGTGAACGCTGCGAACGACGACAAAGTTTGGGCCTGGCTGCAGGCAGTGCGGGATGGCCAGGTCCGGGTGGACCTCGAGCGGCCCGGGTCAGAGGTTTATGGCCGCGGCTGCAGCATTCGCGATCTACGCGATCCGATTGAAGGGGACCACATGCGGGTGGATTTGGCGCTGCAAGGTCCCAAGAGTCGAGACATCCTCCTGGCACTGGGTTGCTCTGATCAGGACGCCGCCCGGCTCAAGTCGCTTCCATGGGCGGGGCTGATGGAGGGCGGGTTTGGTGGGATAAGCCTGATCGTCAGCCGAACCGGCTACACCGGCGAGCGGGTTGCCTACGAGCTGTTTGTGCATCCTGATCAGTGCGCGGTGCTGTGGAACCGGCTGATGGAGGTAGGCGAGCCGATGGGTCTGCTGCCAGCCGGATTGGGCGCCCGCGATTCGCTGCGGACAGAGGCCGGGCTGCCGCTGTACGGTCAGGAACTGGCCGGTGACATCGACCTCGGGATCGGAGATGCTGGCTTCGCGGCCTACGCGAAGACCTACAAACCATGGTTCATCGGCCGATCGAGATTCCTGCGCCAGGAGGCCGAGCGAAAGAGCCAGGTAGTTCGCTTCCGGTTTGATAGCACGGGAGTCCGAATGGCGCACTATGGCGATCCGGTGGTCGACCGCGGCGGTCAGCCGATTGGGAGCGTGACTTCCTGCGCGATCGATCGCGACGGGCATCTCACCGGCCAGGCATATATCCTGCGCGATCACATGGCGGAAGGGACTCCGATCGGCATCCTTCAAGGAAGGGGGCCGGGACCCCAGATGAGCGCCGATGAAGAGACGATTCCGACCCCGGCGACGGTCGTGGCTCGGTTTCCACGGTTCTAACAGGCGGTTGCGGGGGATCGTAGACGTTAAAGCAATAGCCCGGTCAAAGGACCGGGCTATTGCTTTCTCAATCGATGGTTAGGATGCTTAGATGTTGCTTACGATGTTGCTGAATACGTTACCAATCGCGGGGCCGAGCAGGGCCAGGATAACGATCACCACCACCGCGACCAACACCAGGATCAAGGCGTATTCAACCAAGCCCTGGCCCTTCTCTTTCGGGGCGTAAAGCATCATGTGTCACCTCCTTCCGCTGTAAGGATCCCCGCGGGCAAGGCCCGGCAGGGGGCTACACTTCGGTCGACCCTAGAATAGCACTTAGGCCAGCTGGGGCAACTTACAGGCACCTTACAAGGTTGCAAATTGCGGGCCGTGGAGAAAGAAAAAGGGCGGCCGCAACTGGCCGCCCTTCAGTCTCAGAACTAGCCTTAGGCGACGAGGCTGATCAAAAAGGAGGCGACGATGATCACGGCGAGGACCGTGACTAGAACTCGCTGGGTTCGGAAGCGCCGGTGTTGGCC
>CAYHJH010000091.1:0-6443 GCA_964356605.1 uncultured Anaerolineaceae bacterium | reverse complement strand
CTGGACTTGAATGCCCGCGGTCATACGGTGGCCGAGACCCGGGCCGCGGCCCGCTTGCTGCGTGCGGCGGGCTTCAAGCTGGTCCTGCATTGGATGCCAAACCTGCTCGGCGCCACTCCCCAGTCGGATCGGGAAGACTTCTCCCGCCTGTGGACCGATCCGGATCTGCGGCCGGATGAGATCAAGATCTATCCCTGCCAGCTGCTGGCCAATGCCGAGCTGTATGACTTCTGGCTGCGGGGTGAGTATCGGCCATATAGGACGGAGGAGCTGATCGAACTGATCGCCGATCTCAAGCCGGCGATCCCCAGCTACTGCCGCGTGAACCGGGTGATCCGGGATATCCCATCGACGAATGTGGTCGCGGGCAACAAGCGCACCAGCCTCAGGCAGGACGTGCACGCCGAGCTGCGAAGGCGCGGGACCCGCTGTCGCTGCATCCGCTGCAGGGAGATTCAGGGCCAGGCCGTGGAGCCCGATGGCCTGGAGCTGCAGGATTTGATCTATGCAGCTGGGGGCGCAGAGGAGCATTTCTTGTCCTTCGCCACGGAGGACGATCGGCTGGCGGGTTTCTTGCGACTCAGCCTGCCAGGGCCCGAGTCAGTTCCAGTCGGCCTTATCGATTTGGAGGGCGCCGCCCTCATTCGCGAAGTGCATGTCTACGGCCAGTCGCTCGAGTTCGGTGCCGACGAGGCCGGGGCAGCGCAGCATGTTGGCCTCGGAATGCGGCTAATGCAGGAGGCGGAGGCTCGGGCGAACCGAAGGGGCTACCGCCGAATGGCGGTGATCTCTGCGCTGGGGACTCGAGGGTACTATCGCAGGCTGGGTTACCGGCTGGGCGAGACCTACATGCTCAAGGATCTTTGAGGCCCCGGCCGGGCGGGCCGGAGTCAAGCCAGCTGGCCGCTTAACCCCCGAAGATCCAGAAACTCGTTACCCGGATCTGGTGCCGGTCGGCCCATTCCTTGGCCCTGGCGGCCAAGCTAATCGGAGCAACCAGATAGAAGGATCCTTCCCCGTCGCTGGCCCGCCTGGAAATGGCCGAGCAGATCTCCATTGAGAGGTTTGAGGACATGCCGTCCCGGTTCAGGACGTACCAAAACGCATCTCGCCACTTCATTGATTTCCACTCCAAGGCAGACACGTGTGGCCGGACCCCGTTGAGCGGGTCGGGCGGTCCGGCGGGCCAATCCAATGGCGTGGCCCGGACGTCCAGAAAGTTCGAAGCCTGCGCAATGCGCTTGGCCACTTTCTGGACCAGCTGATCGAGCTCAGTTCTGGTTGAATTGGAAAGCCGCAGCGCTGAGTTCAGCGTTGCCATGGTTGGGGTCCTCCGGCAGGCCCAGGCAGATGCTACTCCTTCCCGAGGGGTAGGGGGAATAGGACATCCTTCCCCCACATCTAGGGGAAACAACTGTTCGATCAGCCGAGGGTCGGGGTGGGTATAATGCCAGCCCAGGCCCGGGCATAGAGGACTCAGATGACCTTCCACGGCGGCAACTGGTTTTCCTTCATTCGCTACGACGAAGAGCAAGACCGACCGCAAGTCAGCCGCGGTTTGCTCCGAAGGGTGGCGGGATTCGCTCGGCCCTACTGGCGCTGGGTGTTAGCCATCTTCATCACGATCCTGGGGATCTCGCTACTCAGCCTGCTACCGCCGCTGCTCATTCGAGATCTGCTAGATACCGCCATCCCTCAGCGTGACGCCAGGCGCCTCAACCTGTTAGCGCTTGGGATGATTGCAGTTCCGCTCGTCAATGGGCTGCTCGGAGTCGGGCAGCGCTACGCAAGCTCCACGGTTGGGGAAGGGCTAATTTTCGACCTCCGCAGCGCCATCTACGCCCACTTGCAGCAAATGAGCCTGCGCTTCTACACAAATACACATGCGGGCGAGCTGATGTCTCGCTTGAACAATGATGTCGTAGGGGCGCAGCGGGCGGTGACCGGCACGATGGTGACCTTGGTCAGCGATTCGATTTCCCTGATCGCGACGCTTGCGATCATGATTGCGCTTGACTGGCGCCTGACCTTGTTGAGCATCGTCATCCTTCCACTGTTCATCGTTCCGGCGCGACGGATCGGGGAATCGCTGCGCCGGATTGCCCGTGAACAAATGGACCTCAACGCGCGCATGAATGCCCTCATGAACGAGACCCTCAACATCAGCGGTGCGCTGCTGGTGAAGATCTTTGGTCGCTATGGGCTGGAGGTGCAGCGGTTCCGGGAGCGGGCCGCGGGAGTACGAGATGTCGGCGTTCGACAGGCAATCGTCGGGCGCTGGTTTTTCCTGGCGTTGAGCCTGGTCAGCGCGATTGGCACCGCGCTCGTGTTTTGGTTGGGAGGGCACCTGGCCCTGCGCGGTGCCTTCACCATTGGAACGCTAGTCGCCTTCACCGGATACCTGGCCAATCTGTACGGCCCTCTGATGGCCCTCACAAACGCCCGGGTCGACTTCGCCACCTCGATGGTTAGTTTTGAGCGGGTGTTCGAGGCCCTGGACTTGCAGGTGGAGATTCAGGATAGACCAGCCGCGCGCTCCATCCGGGAGGTCGACGGGCGAATTCGTTTCAACAAAGTTTCTTTCAGCTATCTGGCAAGGGACGGGGCTCCGGCAGGGCTGGAAGAGGTTCGCCGTTTCTCATGGGGTGGAGGGGCAGCCTACCCACCGCCGGATAGGAAGGTGATCCACAGAGAGAACGAAGAGCCGGGCGAGGGTGAAGACGGCAGGCCGCAGGGGCCAGAGGATCGGCGCTGGGCGCTCAGGGAGCTTAGCTTTGAGATTGAGCCTGGCCAGGTGGCGGCGTTGGTAGGGCCGAGCGGCGCGGGCAAATCGACCATCACGTATTTGCTCCCGCGTCTGTATGACCCGACCGAAGGGGAAATTCTGCTCGACGGACTTGACCTGCGGGACATCGCCCTCACCTCGCTCTCTGAACAGGTCGGTATGGTGACACAGGAGACCTTCTTGTTCCACGACACCATCCGCAACAATCTGCTCTATGCAATGCCAGATGCACCCCAACCGGACCTGGAGCGGGCCTGCCGGGCGGCCAACATCCACGACTTCATCGTCGGCCTCCCGGATGGCTATGACACCCTGGTCGGCGAACGCGGCTACCGGCTCTCAGGGGGCGAGAAGCAGCGAGTGGCGATTGCGCGCGTGATCCTCAAAGACCCCAGGGTGTTGATACTGGACGAAGCCACCAGCCATCTCGATTCGCAGTCCGAGGCGCTGATCCAAGAGGCGATGGAGCAGGTGATGGTAGGACGCACCTCGCTGGTCATCGCCCATCGGCTGAGCACCATCATCGGGGCGAACCTGATCCTGGTGCTGGACGAAGGACGAGTGGTCGAGCAGGGTCGGCATGCAGAGCTGCTGGAGCGTGGCGGGCTCTACCAGCGGCTCTACGAAACCCAATTCAAGTCCGAGCACCTACCAGCCTGAAGGCGCTCCGTAGCATTGAGTCCCCAGTAGCCCCGGCAGGCCAAGGCCGGAGGCGCACTGACGGCGCGCGCAACCTTTCCCCGGAATTTGCGTAGATATTCATGAAATCGGCTCGATTGATGGAATTGCAGGAGGAGACCAAGTGGGTCACTGCGGCGCTGGCTGGAGACGAGGTCGCCTTCGCCAGATTGGTCGAGCACTACGAGAGGCCGGTCTACAACCTGTGCTATCGAATGCTGGGCGATCCCGCCGAGGCGGAGGACGCCGCCCAAGCGACGCACGACCGCTAGTAAGACCCCCTCCAAGAAGCAGTAGGGCTCCCTTCTGAGGAGCGACGCTCGCAAGAGGCACAGTCTGATGTGCCTCTTGCTGTTCTTGGTTGATCAGTTTGACCGGAAATGGGCCTGCAAACCTTAAAAGTTGACCCGAATTCGGTGAACCTGTGGCACCTGCGAACCGGCTCCGCTATAATCGCAACCCTCACTCCCCGGGGGGAAATGTCCTTCGTTCATTTGCACGTCCATTCCGAATACTCCCTTTTGGACGGCTTGAGCTCAATTCCTGCATTGGTGCGCCGAGCCAAAGAACTCGGCATGCCGGCCGTCGCTCTCACGGACCATGGCGCGATGTTCGGCGCAATGCAGTTCTATCAAGCCGCCAAGGAAGTTGGAATCAAACCGCTGATTGGGATAGAGGCCTATCTGGCCCCTCGCGGTATGCGCGAGCGCGACCCGCAGCTGGACGGCCAGGCATTTCACCTGCTGTTGTTGGCCGAGAACCAGGCCGGATACCGCAATCTGCTGAAGATCGCCACTGCGGCTCAGCTGGAAGGCTTTTACTACCGGCCGCGTATCGATCGGGAGTTCCTGGCTTCGCACAATGAAGGGTTGATCTGCACCACGGGCTGCATGTCCGGAGAGATTCCGAGGGCATTGGCCCAGGGTCGTGAGAAGCACGCGCGCGAGCTGTTGGATTGGTACTTCGAGGTCTTTGGACGAGATCGCTTCTTCTTTGAGCTGCAGCATCACGAGATCCCCGAACTCAAGCAGGTCAATCAGGCGCTGCTCGAACTAGCGCCGAAGTATCAAGCCCGGGTGGTGGCCACTAACGACGTTCATTATGTATACCCCGAGGAGGCCGACCTTCAGGATGTCATGTTGTGCATCCAGACCGGTTCAGTGCGCAGCGACCCCGATCGAATGCGCATGAGCGACGTCTCCTACTACCTGCGTTCTCCCGAAGAGATGGCAGAACTGTTCCGCGGGGTGGATGGAGCCATAGAGAACACGTTGTGGATCGCCGAGCGAGCTGAGGTCGACCTCGACTTCGGAGGCTACCGCCTGCCGCCTTTCGAGGTTTCGGGGGGCGACACGAGTGAGAGCTACTTGCGCAAGCTATGTACGGACGGCTTGGAAAAGCGCTATGGACCGAGGGCCGGCCAGCCCGAGCTGCGTGACCGCCTGGATTATGAGCTCAAGATCATTCGCGAGATGGGCTTCGACGCCTACTTCCTGATCGTGTGGGACCTGTGCCGCTTCGCACGAGAACAGGGCATCTGGTACAACGCGCGTGGATCGGCGGCAGGCTCGATCGTGGCCTACTGCCTGAGGATCACATTGGTCGATCCGATTGAACACGGATTGATCTTTGAGCGTTTCCTCAACCCTGGCCGGGTCTCGATGCCAGACATCGACCTGGATTTCCAGGATGACCGGCGTTATCTGGTGCTTGAGTACACCGCCAAGAAATACGGCGAAGACAAAGTCGCCCAGATCATCACCTTCGGGACTCTCGGCGCACGGGCTGCGATCCGGGATGTGGGCCGGGTGATGGACATCCCACTGCCGGAAGTGGACCGGTTAGCAAAGCTGATCCCGAACATCCCTGGCAAGCCGGTGACGATCCCAGAGGCCCTGGAGACGGTCCCCTCCTTGAAGGAAGCGGTGGAAAGTAGCGATTACTTGCGAGAGCTTATTGACACCGCCGCCAAGTTAGAGGGTGTGGCCCGCAACGCGGGCACGCACGCGGCAGGTGTGATCATCACCGACAGGCCGATCACGGACTACATCCCGCTCCACCGGCCAACCAAGGGATCTCCGGAGGACAACCCGATTCGTGCTGTGACCCAGTTTGAAATGGGTGTACTCGAATCTTTGGGGCTATTGAAGATCGACTACCTGGGCCTCTCGACCCTCACGGTGATGGCTCGCGCCTGTGACCTGATCCGGCGGCGACATGGGGTTGAGTTAGACATCGACTCCATCCCGCTGGATGACTCCAAGACATTTGACCTGCTGGGCAGCGGCAATGTACTGGGAGTGTTCCAGGTGGAGGGCGCAGGGATGCGCCGCTATCTGATGGAGATGAAGCCGTCCAAGCTGGCGCATGTCACGGCCATGGTCGCGCTGTACCGGCCCGGCCCGATGGAGTTCATTCCCGCCTATATCCGGCGGATGCATGGCCAGGAGACTGTCACCTACCGCCATCCCGGGCTGCAGCCCATCCTGGAAGAGACGTATGGGATTACGGTCTACCAAGAGCAAATCATGTATACGGCCATGCAGTTGGCCGGTTACACGGCACCGGAGGCGGACAACCTGAGGCAGGCGGTCGCCAAGAAGAAGGCTCGTGCGTTGCGGCAGCAGCGTCAAAAGTTTGTCCAGGGGGCGGGTGGAAACCAGATTCCTGAAGACACTGCAAACGCAATCTTCGACGATTGGGAGGCTTTCGCTCGCTACGGTTTTCCAAAGGGCCACGCCGCCGATTACGCGGTTATCTGCGTGCAGACTGCTTACCTGAAGGCTAATTTCCCCATCGAGTACATGGCGGCTCTGCTTTCGGTGTTCAAATCGGTGACTGACCGGGTGGCGCTGTACACCGCCGAGTGCAGGCGCATGGGGTGGGAGGTACTTCCGCCTGATGTGGCAGCTAGCGGGCTCGACTTCGAAATCGAGGATCGCAAGGCCGCCGCACCGGCGATCCGTTTTGGACTGGGCGC
>CAYHJH010000090.1:0-6512 GCA_964356605.1 uncultured Anaerolineaceae bacterium | reverse complement strand
GCCTACGTCCTATGGACCCGCCATCTGCGGTTCGATCCGGAAGATCCGAAGTGGCCAAACCGTGACCGTTTCGTTCTTTCGGCAGGCCACGGCTCGATGCTGCTGTATTCGATGCTGCACCTGGTCGGCTATGACCTTTCCATGGATGAGATCAAACGATTCCGCCAGTGGGGCAGCCTCACCCCCGGTCATCCAGAGTACGGCGAGACGCCGGGTGTCGAATCGACCACCGGCCCCTTGGGTCAGGGGTTCGCCAACGCTGTTGGGATGGCAGTCGCCGCGGAGCGGATGGCGGCCTATTACAACCGTGAGAAATTCCCGGTGGTGGACCATCATATCTACGCGATCGTCTCCGACGGGGACTTGATGGAGGGCGTCGGTTCGGAAGCCGCCTCGTTGGCGGGTCACCTGCGTCTGGGACGGCTCATCTTTCTCTATGATGACAATCGGATTTCGATTGATGGCAGCACCGATCTGTCCTTCACCGAGGATCGGGCGGCCCGCTTTCAGGCCTACGGCTGGAACGTCGGCCGGGTAGACGACTTCCTCGATCTGGAGGCCATCGACGCTGCAATTAGAGTCGCGAAGGCAGACCCGCGTCCATCACTGATCGTCTGTAGGACCCACATCGGGTATGGGCTGCCGACCAAGCAAGACACGGCCGAAGCCCATGGCGAGCCTCCGGGCGAAGAGGAGTTGGAGGGTGCGAAGCGCGTGCTGGGGTGGCCGCTGGAGCCGCGCTTCCTCGTCCCGGAAGACGTACGAGAGCACTTCCGGGCCTCGGCCGAGCGGGGCCGCAGCGCGCGGCGGACCTGGCTGCAGATGATGGCCGAGTATCGGCAGGCACATCCCGATCTGAGCTCAACCTGGGACCGCACCCAGCGCGGCCAGCTGCCCAACGGCCTGGATGCGATGCTGCCTGAGTTCGCCCCGGATGAGAAGGGGATGGCCACCCGAGCAGCATCTGGCAAGACGCTGAACACCCTCGCGCCAGAGCTTCCCGAACTGATCGGCGGGTCGGCTGACCTCAGTGGATCAACCCTGACCAAAGTTGCCGGAGAAGCGCCGTTCTCGGCCGAACACCGAATTGGGCGCTACGTGCATTTCGGGGTACGCGAGCACGCCATGGGCGGTATGCTGAGTGGGATGTCTCTATACGGCGGACTGATCCCGTATGGGGGCACGTTCCTGATATTTTCCGACTACATGCGCCCGACCATTCGCCTGGCGGCGATGATGCGGTTGCGGGTGGTCTACGTGTTTACTCACGACTCGATCGGGTTGGGTGAAGATGGCCCGACCCATCAGCCGATTGAACATCTGCCTGCGCTGCGGGCCGTCCCCAATCTGACGGTGATCCGCCCGGGGGACGCCAACGAGACCGCGATCGCCTGGCTTGTTGCCCTGCGGCGAACCAGCGGCCCGTCCGCCTTGGCGCTCACCCGGCAGAAGCTGCCGGTGCTGGACCGTACTCACTACTCCGCAGCGGAAGGATTGTTGCATGGAGCTTATGTGCTCGCCGATCTGGGCGAAGGTCCTCCACAGCTGATCTTGATGGCGTCCGGTTCGGAGGTCAGCATCATCGTTAAGGCAGGTCAACAGTTGGCGGAAGAGGGCCTGGCCGTACGGTTAGTCTCGTTCCCCTCGTGGGAGCTGTTCCTGGAGCAAGATCAGCAGTACCGCGACAGCGTGCTTCCCCGGGAGGTGCGGGCGCGGATCGCGATCGAAGCGGCCTCTCCGCTGGGCTGGGAGCGCTGGGTGGGCGACCAGGGGCTGATCATCGGACTGGAGCGGTTCGGTGCCTCTGCTCCCTACGAGGAGATCTACCAGCATTTGGGCCTGACCCCAGCGCGAGTGGTCCAAGTCGCCCACGAGCTAATCGCTGCAGCGGAACCAAGCCGCCACCGCAGCTAGGACCCGGTCGCATCCGCAATGGTGGCGGGCACAACCGACTCGGAGAAAAAACCGCGAACCGTGACCGCCATCCCGCAGGTCCACGAGCTCGGGCAGTCCTTCTGGCTGGATTACATCCGCCGGGACCTTGTCGCGAGCGGTGAGCTCGCCGAGCTCATCTACGCGGGGGAGGTCCGGGGTATGACATCCAACCCTACGATCTTCGAAGAAGCCATCGCGAAATCGGACCTGTACACCGAAGCGATTCGGCCGCTAGCGCACGCGGGCTGGGACGCCGGCAGGATCTTCGAGACTCTGGCGGTCGAGGATATTCGGGCCGCGACCGATCTGTTCTTGCCGCTCTATGAGGGGACCGATGGGAAGGATGGATTTGTCTCGATCGAGGTCAACCCGCGGCTGGCCGACGAGACTCCGGCCACGTTGAAGGAGGCTCGCCGACTGTGGCAATCTGTCAATCGCCCTAACTTGATGGTCAAGATCCCGGCCACACCCAGCGGAATTCCGGCGATCGAGCAATCGATTTTCGAAGGTATCAACGTCAACGTCACGCTGGTCTTTTCGCTCGAGCGCTACTCGCAGGTCATGGAGGCCTATCTGCGCGGCCTGGAACGGCGCCTGGAGGCCGGAGAGCCGCTCGATCGAGTGGCCTCAGTGGCCTCGTTCTTTGTCTCGCGGGTGGATACGGCAGTGGATGGGCGGCTGGAGGCGATCATCCGAGAGGAAGGCGCCAGCGCATCCAAGGCGCTGGCACTGCTCGGCAAAGCCGCGATCGCGAACGCCAAATTGGCCTACGCCCAGTTCAAGGCGGCCTTCGGAGACGCCCGGTTCGGACGGCTGCGGGCACACGGTGGTCGCATTCAGCGTCCACTGTGGGCATCCACCAGCACGAAGAATCCGGACTATTCGGACGTCCTTTATGTCGAGGAATTAATCGGTAGTGGGACGGTCAATACCCTGCCACCCAAGACCCTCGAGGCCTTTCGAGATCACGGACGGGCAGAGTTAACCTTGGATCAGGACCTGGCAGTCGCGTGGGCGCAGCTCGACGCGCTCAACGATCTGGGGATCTCCATGCAGGCAGTTACGGCGGAGTTGGAGAGGGATGGGGTGCGCAAGTTTGCGGACTCCTACGATTCGCTGCTCAAAACCGTCGGTCAGCGAGCGGAAAAGATGCGGCTGGAACTGGGAGCGCTGACTGGCCCGCTGGCCGAAGCACTGCAGCGCCTGGACCAGGACCGGATCGGGGCCCGCTTCTGGAGAAGAGACTCCAGCTTGTGGGGCGACGGCAAGACACACTCCCAGGTGACCGAACGTCTGAGCTGGCTCGACCGGGATCTGAAGGAACAAGTGTCCGACGTCCAAGACCTGGTCAACCAGATTCAAGCGGAGGGCGTGCTTCAGGTAGGATGGATCGGCGCGCCCGGACTATTGAAAGCAGTGCAGGAGGTTGGGGGCGACTCGCCGGCTCTCCAGACGCACCTACTCAACTCACTCGATCCGGAAGAGGTCAAGGGCTTCGCGAGCCGCACTCCGGTCACTTCCACCGTTTTTGTGGTGGTGGGAAGCGGGCTGGCCGAGCAGGCGATGATGGAAGACTCTTGGCGCCGAGCGAAAGGTGAATTCGGAGATCAGGTGGGCGAGAGGTTTCTCGCGATCGCTCCCTCAGGTTCGAGCTTGGAGGCTACGGCGCGCGGGCGCAGTTTTCGCCGGGTCTATGACCTTAAGCTTCCTCCGCTAACCGAGGTAGGACTGCTGCTGGTCACACTAGCGGGTGGTACCCCGGTCGACCTCCTTCGCGGTGCGCAAGCTATGCGCGAGCGATGTGCAGCCGGAGTTCGTGCGGCGCGCAGTCCGGGGCTGTATCTTGGAGCGTTTCTGGGAGCGGCGGCTGCCAATGGCATTCAGCGGGTCGGCCTGGTTGCAGATCCACCGTTCGCTCAATTCGCCGAATGGTTGGCAAGCGAGTTGGCCGCGAAGGGGGTGGGCGGTCGCCTGACGATCTTGCCCTCTCCGCCCGTCCATCTGGCTTTGGGTGATGCCGCGGTTATTTACCTGCACCAGGATACGGGTGTGAATGGTCTCGTCGGCCGCTGGCTGGAGAAGGGCGCGCCGGTGCTCGTGCTCGAGATCGGAGATGGAGTCACGGGCCTGGGCGCGGAAACCGTTCGTTGGGAAATGGGCGCCGCCGTTGCGGCTCACTTGCTAGGGGTCCAGCCCATTCCAGCCGAACCGCCCCCGAGCCAACTCGACCGCATGGTCGCCACGTACCGGAAGAAGCGGAAATTGAACTTCCCGAAGCCCGCCTGGGAATCGCCGGCTGCGACAATGTGGACTACCGGATCAAACCTCAAGCAATCGGCGCAGTCCACCCTGGCCGAGGTAGCCGAATCCATGATGCGGCGGCTGAAGCCGGGACAAACTCTGCTCCTCGGCCTTTACGGGGGCAGGACTGACTCGACCGAGCGAGAGATCCAACGTGTTACTCAGGCGGCAGGTGCAGGACTGGGCGTCGACAGCATCGTGTGGTTTGGGCCAAGTCCGAATCGTGTGATCCGGCCCGAAAAGGCCAAGGCGTTGCTGCTCAGCCTCGAACCGCGAACCAACGCAGAGGTGCCCGAGTTGGGGGTCGAGTACGGGATCCTCCTGCAAATGCAGGTCCTGGCCGACCTCGCGGACCTGCAGCACCTGGGAGTTGAAGCGAGCGCGGTCCATCTGATGTCGGAGGAGGCGTTCAGCGAGTTTGTGCGTTCGCTCGAGGCCGCCGCACGGCGATAGCGAGTTCGTTTCTAATAGGGCATGACACAGCAACGCTTGATCCCGGAGTTACAGCTGCAGGAGCCGCGTTCCGATGAATTGTCCCAACTAATGGAAGCGTTGATGCAGCTCTCCGGCCCGGGGTTGAGCGAGCGGCGGGTTGGGCTCAGGCGGCTGATTGAGGGAAGTTACCACCGGCGGTCGCCCTTGGCGGCAGCAATGCTCGTTCGCGGGATCGGGGAGCGGGATTTGGAACTGAGGCGAGAGTTCGTGGTGGCTCTCGCTGAGGTGATCGCGGGAGCACGAGGATCCCCGGAGCCTGTTTTCAGCTGGCTGCGTCACAACCTCGGGCAGATCCGCAGAAGGGAGGTGTACTCCCTGCTGCAAGTCGCAGCGTCCTCACCCGGCCATACCGGCCTCGTTCATTTGGTGCTGGATCAATGTTCTTTTTCAGGCGCAACCCTGCTTCAGATCCTACTGGACCGGAAGGCAGACATCACCATCCGGGTAGTTGCCGCCCATGCGATCGCGGCCATCGGCTTCCTGGATGCCGCTCCGGCGGTCGCCGCGCTGCAAAACCGGCTCGCCAGCCGGCTCGCCGGCCAAGAGCAGATGGGCTTCGCACCCTCGCTCGAGCCGGAAGCCGGGCTGCTGTTGCCGGCGCTTGAAACCCTCAGTCAGTCCTTGGAGGAGGCCTCGATCCAGTGAGGCGACGCGCCCCGCCCCCAAGACTTGACGGCGTCCTGGCCGGCTCCGAGGAGCCGGTCTTTCGTGTCCTACCCCAGCGTGTTCTGGAGGACATGCGTAGGCCGGACTCGGAGAGCGCCTTACTCTGGAATCTGATCTATCCAAGCGCCCAGTCAAGCATTTCCTTGAAGGCATTGCTGGGCCTGAAGCCGCTCTGGGGCTCTAGGGTAGAGCTGCCTGAGGATAGGCTCGTGCCGTACTACTGGGGGTACGACATGCTTGGTCAGCGGCTCGCCCGTTTGGATGAAGTTCTGGAGCTCGTCGACGAGGCTGGACCTCGAACTGAAGTGGACTTGTTCCTTTTAGGCGAACGCCAGCTGATCTTGATTGAAGCCAAACATGCTGGGAACCTGGGTCGCTGTGCCAGGTATCTCGCCGCCCGATGCCCGGAGATCCATGGGATGGACGGCGGGGGTTGTCGATACTGGGAGATTGAAGCGGCACTGTTTTCTGATTCGCTCAGGTTCGGAGCCCGACCTGTCCATGAGTCAGTCTCCCCTCCTTGCAATCGACACTATCAGCTGGCACGGACTCTCATGGTAGGCGAAAATCTGGCGGAGCGACTCGATCGCCAGCTCCACTTGTGGTTACTGGTTCCAGCCGACCGCTGGACAGCATTGGAGCGGGATTGGGTAGATTTCTCGGATCGAATTGAGGACGATGCCATGTGGGGTCGGATGCGGGTCCTGGCCTGGGAGGCCATCCAGCAACTGACGGTGTGAGTTAGATTGGGGCCGGTTGCCCGCACTCCGTCCGCGCCTCCGGAGCCAGGACGCGCACGGCAAACGGCTTTCAATTCACCGGCCTCTACTCGCGGTGCCGACTTGACAAATAGAACGATTGTGCTATCATAGGGCGAACATTCGTTCTGATTGAAAGGATGGCAGCGAGATGAATAACGGAAGAGTCGAGGCAAATGAGCGAATGGAAGTGCTCACCGGTGCCCTTGGCGACATCGTCAAGCGGTTTGGCGAAGGGTCGGTTATCCGGCTGGGGGAAGCCACCAACCTCGCAGTCGAGGTGATTCCTACCGGGGCCTTGCCGCTGGACCTGGCCCTGGGGGTGGGCGGCATCCCCCGCGGGCGGGTGAGCGAGAT
>CAYHJH010000089.1:4654-6588 GCA_964356605.1 uncultured Anaerolineaceae bacterium | reverse complement strand
GTTTTACGATATAATTCACCTGCCGCTTGGATCGGGCCACGACCGAGACGGCAGAGCAATTTGATCTTTCTGCTGTCCCGCCCACGGCCCGGGCGGGCATTTCTTTGTCCTCGGGCCAGCGCGTCTCACTCGAAGGAGGAGATAGCCATGTCTGCAACTGCACCCCCCGCTGAACGCAAGAAAGTTACCACCCGGACCTTTCGCCTCAAGAAGGCCAAAGGTGAAATCATCAGCATGCTGACCGCCTATGACTACGCCACTGCTCAGGCGGTCGAGCGGGCCGGAATCGACTCGATTCTGGTGGGCGATTCGTTGGGTATGGTGGTGCTTGGATACGAGAACACCTTGCCGGTCACGATGGATGACATGATCCACCACTGCAAGGCAGTGGCGCGGGGCGCCAAATACGCCCTGCTGATCGGGGACATGCCGTTCATGTCCTATCAGGTCTCCGTGGAAGAGGCGGTCCGCAACGCCGGCCAGTTCTTAAAGGAAGGCGGAATGAACGCGGTGAAGCTAGAGGGCGGCCGGGAACGAGCGGAGGCCATTCAGGCCATTGTGGCCGCCGGCATCCCTGTGCAAGGGCACCTGGGCCTCACTCCGCAATCCGTCCACCAACTCGGAGGATACGGACCCCAAGCTAAGACGGCTGACAGCGCGGTCCGGCTGGTCGAGGACGCACAGATCCTGGAGCAGGCTGGCTGCTTTTCGGTGGTGCTGGAAAACATCCCTGCCCGGCTCGGGCGGCTGGTGTCCGAGCGGCTGAAGATCCCGACTATCGGGATCGGCGCCGGCCCGCATTGCGACGGTCAAGTCCTCGTCATCCACGACATATTGGGCTTATTCGACCGGTTCACGCCTCGCTTCGTGAAGCGCTACGCCGAGATGCATGCCGAGATGGCGACTGCGATCGCGTCCTTTCGCGAGGACGTGGAGGCTGGAAGATTCCCCGGCGAAGAACACACGGTCGACATGCCGGACGAGGATTGGCGAGGTCTCCTGGAGCGGCTGAATGGGAAGTAGCGTCGGGTATGGATCCCAGGGTCGGCGAGCTCTCCGGAAGCCTCGGACGTGAAGCGAAGATGAAGGATAAGGCGTCCGTGTTGATCGTCGGCACCGGTGCGATGGCTGGTCTCTTTGGTGCCCGCCTTGCCCCGCACGCACAGGTCACCCTGCTAGGCACTTGGCAGGCGGGGCTGGAGGCACTGACCCGGGACGGGATCCGACTCGAAGGTAACGGGCGGGCGGTTCAGGTGCCGGTCCGGGCAACCTCCGATCCGGCAGATTGCGCCGGTGCGCAGAGCGCACTCTTCCTGGTCAAGTCCTGGCAGACCCAGCGGGCCGCGGCGATGCTCGCCCAGTGCCTGGCCCCCGACGGTGTAGCCCTGACCCTCCAGAACGGACTTGGAAACATTGAAGTGCTGGAGGCAGAGTTGGGGCCGCAGCGTGTAGCGCTGGGGGTGACGACGCTGGGCGCCACTTTGCTGGGACCAGGGCGGGTGCGGGCTGGTGGCGCAGGCCCCACTCACGTAGCGCCTCACCCCAGGCTCGAGCCGTTAGCGGACTTGCTGGAGACCTCCGGTTTTGAAGTGCATCTGGCCGAGGATTTGGAAAGTCTGGTGTGGGGCAAGCTGGTCGTCAACGCCGGGATCAACGCGCTGACCGCGCTGCTGGAGGTTCCGAACGGGCAATTGCTCGAGCGGCCTGGCGCGCGGGCGGTGATGCAGGAGGCTGCCCAGGAGGCCGGCCGGGTGGCTGCCGCGCGGGGTGTGACGCTTCCATATAAGGATCCCGTGGCGCAAGTGGAAGCCGTGGCACGAAGGACCGCGGCAAACATCTCCTCCATGCTGCAAGATATCCGCCGCGGCGCGCCGACGGAGGTGGACGCGATCAACGGAGCGGTCGTGCGCGAGGCCGACCGCCTCGGTCTCCAG
>CAYHJH010000089.1:0-4554 GCA_964356605.1 uncultured Anaerolineaceae bacterium | reverse complement strand
TCCTTGATCCGCCGGGCCAAGTCCGAGTGCGCCAGCGTCGGGGTGAGCATCTTCGTCAATCCCACCCAATTTGGTCCTGGGGAGGACCTGGACTCGTATCCGGTTGATCTTCCGCGAGACTTAGCGATGCTTAGGCGCGCGCAGGTCGATCTGGTGTGGACTCCCGACCGGGAGAGTATGTATCCGGACGGCTACCAGACCTGGGTGGAGGTGGATGATCTCACCCACCATCTGGAAGGGCGCCGCCGGCACGGGCACTTTCGTGGGGTCACGACCATCGTGACCAAACTGTTCAATGGCTTTCAACCGGACAAGGCCTACTTCGGTCAAAAGGATGCCCAACAGGCGACCGTAATCCGGCGCATGGTACGAGATCTGGACTTCCCCCTGGAGGTGGTCGTTTGTCCCACGGTGCGCGAGCCGGACGGACTGGCGATGTCCAGCCGCAACGGTTATCTCAACCCGGAAGAACGGCAGGCGGCGACGGTGCTCTACCGGGCGTTGACTGCGGCCTCGACCGCGTTCGAGGCCGGGCAGCGCGAGGCGCGCCAGCTGCGCCGAACGATGCGCCAGGTACTCAAGACCGAGCGACTGGCCCGCCCGCAATATGTCTCGGTGGCCGACCCGGACACGCTGGCAGAGCTCTCGGGGCCGGTGGAGCGGGGGCTGCTCTCGATGGCGGTATATATAGGAAAGACGCGCTTGATCGACAACGTATTGGTCGGGGACTGAGTTGAGGTTCGCATGCTGCTGACGATTGACATTGGCAACACCAACATCACGCTGGGGCTGTATGATGGCGACGAGCGCAAGCATGCCTGGCGGTTGGCGACCGTTCACAATCGCATGCCGGACGAATACGGGTTGCAGATGCTCGGGCTGCTCGAGCATGCCAAGTGCCCGGTCGAGCAGATTCATGGCTGCGCACTGGCCTCGGTGGTACCTCCTTTGACGGGAACGTTTCTGCAGGCCTGCAAGCGGTATCTCGGCCAGGACCCATTGGTCATCGATGCGGGAGTCAAGACCGGGCTGAGCATCCGGTACGAGGATCCCAAGCACGCATTAGGGGCGGATCGAGTGGCCGATGCGGTTGCCGTGCGGCACCTGTACGGCACCCCGGCCTGCGTGGTGGACTTCGGCACGGCCACCACGTTTGATGCAATCTCGGCCGACGGGGAGTATCTCGGAGGGGCCATCGCGCCGGGGATCGGTGTCGCTGCCGATGCGCTGTTCATGAGCGCTGCGAAGCTGCCTCGAGTGGAACTCGCCCATCCGCAGGCCGTGATCGGCCGCAACACGGTAACTGCGATTCAGTCCGGCCTGATCTATGGCTACGTCGGTTTGGTGGAGGGAATGGTGGCGCGCTTCAAGCAGGAGCTCGGCGCAGACACGAAGGTCGTCGGAACCGGCGGGCTGGCAGACCTGATTGCCCCCGAGACGGCCGTGCTCGAGTACCTGGCGCCCTGGCTCACCCTGGACGGACTGCAGATCATCTGGAAATTGAATCGGGACGAATGAGCTCCGCCGGACTCTTTCACCTGGTGGTGGTTTACCTGCTGTGGGGCAGCACCTTCCTGGCGATTCGGGTCGCGGTCCGGGAGGGCTCTGGTTTCCCAGCCTTCACGATGGGCGCGACCCGGGTGCTCGCGGCCGGGTTGATCCTGCTGTTAATCGCCAAGCTGCGCGGCAGGCGCATCGTCCCGACCAAAGCCGAGCTTCCAGTGCTGGTGGGATCGGGCCTGCTGCTGTGGACGGGGGGCAACGGCCTGGTGACCTGGGCGGAGCAGCGGGCGGCCTCTGGCCTGGCCGCGCTGATGATCGGCACGGTGCCGATCTGGGTCGGCCTGTTTGAGGCCTATCTCGACCGGAGGCCCCCTTCCGCGTTGCTATTGGCCTCGCTGGCGACGGCGTTGCTCGGAATTGGCTTGTTGAGCGCGCCGGTGCTGTTCTCCGGCGTGGAAAGAGACGTCCTGTCGATTCTGGCCTTAGCAGTGGCGGCGGTGACTTGGGCAGCCGGGACAGTTTTACAAAGCCGCCGGCGGGTCCAGCTGGGCCTACAGGCCAGCTCGGCCTACCAACACCTGGCCGGAGGGCTGGGCTTTGTGGTCATATCGCGCCTTGCCGGTGAGTCGGCGGCATATCCGGTGCGGGAGGCCTGGTACGCCTGGGGCTACTTGATCGTGTTCGGATCGATCATTGGCTACACCTCCTATGTTCAGACGCTGCGGCTGCTTCCGATCAGCATTGCCACCACCAATGCCTTTGTAAATCCTGTGATCGCGGTTTTGTTAGGAGCTTTGATTCTCAAGGAACCGATCACACCCACAACGCTAGCCGGCGCGGCGCTGGTGTTGGCAGGTGTAGCCGGGGTATTTCGCGATCGCTTCCGCGCCAGGGCCCGAGTCGTTGTCGGCGGAGGCGGTGAGTAAGCAAGGAGGATGGACTTGCCACCGAGGGCGGAGAAGAGTGTGTTGAACACCGGAGCTGAGATCCCGATTCTGAAGGGGCGGCGGATCCTCCTGGGAGTGACCGGTTCAATCGCGGCCTATAAGGCCGGCGACCTGGCCTCCAAGCTTGCCCAAGCGGGAGCGGTTGTCGACACGGTGCTCACCGAGAGCGCTACCCGCTTCGTGAGCGCGTTGACTTTCCAGTCGCTCACCGGCAGGTCCGCGCATGTCGACAGCGATCTGTGGTCCCAAGCTGGGCACGTGCTGCACGTCGGTCTCGCCCAGGCCGCTGAGCTGCTGGTCATCGCCCCTGCCACCGCCGACACGATCGCCAAGCTGGCCCATGGCCGGGCGGACAACTTGCTGAGTATCACGGCGCTGGCGGCCACCTGCCCGACGATCGTGGCCCCTGCCATGGATGCCGGGATGTTCGATCATCCCGCCACCCAGGCAAACCTATCGACCTTGCGCGAGCGCGGCATCAACATAGTGGGGCCGGTTGAAGGGCGGATGGCTTCCGGCCTGGTTGGGGTGGGACGCATGGTGGAACTTCTCGAACTGGTGGGGCACATCCGGCTGAGTCTCGGACGGGGCGGCCCGCTGAACGGGAAGAAAGTCATCGTCACCGCCGGCGGGACTCAAGAACCGCTGGATCCGGTCCGAGTGCTGGCGAACCGTTCATCCGGAAAGCAAGGCTTCGCGCTGGCTCAGGCGGCACTCGATCGCGGAGCGGACGTGATCCTGATTGCCGCGCCGACCGCGTTGACATCGCCAGTCGGAGCGCGGCGGGTGGACGTCGAGACCGCCGCGCAGATGGCCGAGGCCGTGGGGGAGGCTCTCCCTCAGGCCGACGCGCTGATCATGGCCGCAGCCGTGGCGGACTTCCGTCCTAGGCGAGCATCGAAAAGTAAGATCAGGCGCAAGGCCGGCGTGCCGGATGTGACGCTCGAGCCGACCGAGGACATCTTGGCGGGCCTGGGCGCGACCCGGCCAAAGGTCGTGGTCGGATTCGCGGCCGAGAGTGAAGAAGTGGAGGCCAACGCGCGTGCGAAGTTGAAGGAGAAAGGCCTCGACCTGATTGTCGCCAACAACATCACCGCGCCGGATGCCGGCTTCGGCTCGGACACCAATCGCGTGACCCTGATCAGCGGCAACGACGCAGCGGAGCCTCTCCCGCTCATGACCAAGGCGAACGTGGCGGAGGCAGTGCTGGACCGGGTGGTCGGGCTGCTCAGCTAAGCATCTCATGGCGGTAGCGCAGCGGCCTGTCATTCCTTGGGCAGTCACTTTTCCTGCCCGGGAGGTGCGGATTCCAATGATCGAAAAGAAACCCTTCGAGGAGATAGCCGTCTTTGTCTGAGCGCGCCGACCGCCGAGGCCAGCTGTTTCTGGGCACCCAGGGTTTTGCTTTCGACGACTGGATCGGCCCGTTTTATCCAGAGGGGACGCCAAAGCGGGCTTTTCTGGAAGAGTACGCCAAACACTTCCCCACGGTGGAAATCGACTCCACTTTCTATGCGACCCCTCGGGCGAGCGTCGTGGAAGGTTGGCAGGCCCGAACACCGGACAGTTTCAAGTTCGCAGCCAAATTCCCCAAGCTGATCACCCACGAGAAACAATTAGAGGGCGCCCGGGGCGATTCCGAGGGTTTCGTGGGCACGATGCAATCCCTGGGGGATAAGCTGGCGGTGCTCACCCTCCAATTCGCCTACGACTTCACCCCGGATCGCTTCAAGCGCTTGGAGGCGTTCATCGAGGTTCTGCCGCGCGGGCCGCGCTATGCCGTCGAGCTGCGCAACCGGAAGTGGCTGGATTCAAACCTCGGAGAAATGCTCTGCAAACATAACGTGGCGCTGGTGCTGCAGGACCTGTACTACATGCCGAAGCTGGACTGGATCACCGCCGACTTCACCGTGATCCGCTGGCTGGGCCGGCGAAGCGACATCCAGGTGTTCGATCGCATCCAGATCGATCGAACGGATGTGCTGCAGCGCTGGTCGGAGAGAGTTTCCGGCTTTCTGGACGATGGAGTGGATATCTACGGCTACTTCAACAACCACTTCGCCGGCCACAGCCCGGCCAGTGCCCGCCAGTTCTCCGAGATGCT